>NZ_CAHJXA010000059.1 GCF_903644135.1 Sphingomonas bacterium
CTCGGTGATGGCGAACAGCCGCGCCACCACCCGCTCGACATTGGCGTCGACCACCACCGCGCGCTCATCAAAGGCGATCGCCGCGACCGCCGCGGCGGTGTACGCGCCCAGCCCCGGCAGACGGCGCAGCGCCGCCTCGCTGCGCGGGAAGGCGCCGCCATACTCCGCCGCAATCACTCGCGCGGTCTTCACCAAATTGCGGGCGCGGGCGTAATAGCCGAGCCCCGCCCAGGCGGCCATGACATCCGGCTCCTCAGCGGCGGCGAGGCTGGCGAAGTCGGGCCAGCGCGCGACCCAGGCGGCGAAGCGCGGCGTCACCGCGGCCACTGTTGTCTGCTGCAGCATCACCTCCGACAGCCAGACGCGATACGGGTCCGCCGCCTCGCCGGCGCGCGCGCGCCATGGCAGATCTCGGCGGTGGGCGTCGTACCAGTCGAGCAGGGCGGGAGCGATGTCGGGCTTGGCGTCCACCGCCGCGCTATGGCATGAGGGCGGCGATGAGCAAGCGCGGCCGTGCCCCTACCGATGCAGACGCGCCGCGCAGCAACCGCTCGCGCAGCGTCGCCGAGTTGCTGCCCGCGGTCGGCGGCGCGGCGTTCCGGCGCTTCGGCTTTATCCAGTCGTCGATCGTCAGCCGCTGGGCGGAGATCGTCGGCGAGAAACTGGCGGGGGCGAGCCAGCCCGAATCGATCCGCTTCCCGCACGGCAAGAAGCAGGACGGCGTGTTGACCCTGGTCGCACGCGGCGCGCACGCGCCGATGCTCCAGCACATCACGCCCGAGATCACCGAGCGGGTGAACCGCTTCTTCGGCTATGCCGCGGTCGGCCGTATCACCATCCGCCAAGGTGAGATCGCCCCGCCCGCGCCGCGGCGTGCGCCGCCGTCGCTGCGGCCGGTCCCGGCCGAACTGGGCGAGGGGCTGAAGACGATCGCCGACCCCGAGCTGCGCGCTGTGCTCGAATCGCTTGCTGCCGGGGTTGCGGCGATCCCCGGCCTCCCCCGGGTCAGCTGACTGCCACGGACCCGCCCATGCGCTATCTCCTCGCTCTCCTCCTCCTGCCGCTGCTCCTCGCCGCGGCGACTGCGCGCGACTGGACGCAGACGACATCACGGCTGCCGAACGGCGGCTATCTGCTCGGCAACCCGGCGGCGCGGGTGAAGCTCGTCGAATATGGCAGCTATACCTGCCCGCACTGCGCCGCCTTTGCCGCCGAGTCGGGGCCGGTGCTGCACGACCGCTGGGTCAAGGACGGCAGCGTCAGCCTGGAGCTGCGCAACCTGATCCGCGACGCCGCCGACCTCGCCGCCGCGGTGGTGGCGCGCTGTACCGGGCCGAAATATTACGCGACCAGCTACCTGATCTTCGCTCGGCAGGACGTGTGGCTGAACCGCGCGATCAACTTCCAGCAGACCAACGCCGCGCGCATCAACATGTACCCGCCGCTCGCCCGGCTGCGCGCGATCGCCGACGGGTCGGGCTTGAGCGATGTCGCTCGCGCACAGGGGGTGAGCGACGACCGGCTCGACGCCTGCTTCGCCGACCAGGCGGCGGTCGACCGCATCGTCGCGATGACCGCCGGCGCTCAGGACGTCACCGGCACCCCCACCTTCTTCCTCGACGGCAAGCGGGTCGACGGCTTCACCTGGGACAAGGTCGAGCCGCTGCTGCGCGCCCGCGGGCTGAAATAACCAGGAGATTTCGTCATGCGTTTCGCTGCCCTGTTGCTCGCCAGCCTCAGCCTCGCCGCCTGTTCGAAGGGCGATGCCGGCACCGGCAGCAGCGCCCCTTCCACGCCGGTCGCCGCCAAGCCCGCGCCGGCCGGGCAGAGCTGGGCCGATACCGTAACCAGGACGGCCGAAGGCTATGTGATGGGCAATCCGGACGCGCCGATCAAGCTGGCCGAATATGGCTCGCGCCTATGCCCGACCTGCGGCGCGCTGGCCCGCGAGAGCTATGACCCGCTGACCAAGAAGTACGTCGCGACCGGCAAGGTCAGCTTCGAGTTCCGCGAGTTCATGGTCCACGGCCCCGCCGACCTGCCGCCGGCGTTGCTCGGCCTCTGCGTCGACAAGGCGGCGTTCTTCCCGGTGCTGGAGCAGATGTTCCACGACCAGGCGAGCTTCGATGACGGCCTGCAGAAGCTGACCCCGGCGCAGCAGCAGGCACTCCAGACGGCCAAGCCCGACCAGGTCATCGCGATGCTCGCCGAGGCCGAGGGCGTCATCCCCTATATGAAGCAGCGCGGCCTGCCCGAGGCGAAAATCCAGGCCTGCCTCGCCGATCGCGCGACCACCGACAAGCTGACCAAGACGACCCAGGACAAGACCGCCGACGGCACCGTCAGCGGCACGCCGACGCTACTGATCAACGGCAAGGTGGTGCAGGGCGCGATCACCTGGCCGCAGCTGGAGACGGCGCTGAAGGCGGCCGGGGCCTGATCTGCCGTCGACGCCGACGGCAGATCAGTTACGCCGCGTGCTGGAACGGAAAGGCGACGCGCCGCTCGATCAGCGCCGCCATCGCGCGGCCGGTATAGAGCAGGCAGCGCTCCTGATGCGCGGCGGCCTGTTCCGGGTCGGTCGCCTGGATCGCCTGGATCGCCTCCACCGAGGATTGCTCCAGCCATTCGGTCACGTCGGGGGTCATAGCTTGCTCCTCTGCTCCGTCCGCCCGTCGTACCGCTGCGATGTTACCGCCATATGGCACTTGCGCCTTCGCCCGCGCGAACATAGATCGAACGCATGGCGCAGCTCGACACTCGCGAAAAGCTGGCGATCCTGGCCGATGCCGCGAAGTACGATGCCTCCTGCGCCTCGTCGGGCACTGCCAAGCGCAACTCCAAGGACGGCAAGGGGCTGGGCTCGACCGAGGGCATGGGCATCTGCCACGCCTATGCCCCCGACGGCCGCTGCATCAGCCTGCTGAAGATCCTGCTGACCAACAGCTGCATCTTCGACTGTCATTACTGCATCAACCGCAAGAGCAGCAACGTCCGCCGCGCACGCTTCACCGCGCAGGAGGTCGTCCAGCTGACCCTGTCGTTCTACAAGCGTAACTATATCGAGGGGCTGTTCCTCTCTTCGGGCATCATCGGCTCGTCCAACTACACGATGGAGCAGATGGTCGAGGTCGCGCGCAGCTTGCGCGAGGATCATCATTTCCGCGGCTATATCCACCTGAAGACGATTCCCGACGCCGACCCGGCGCTGGTCCATCAGGCGGGGCTGCACGCCGACCGGCTGTCGATCAACGTCGAGTTGCCGACCGTCAGCGGTCTCAAGCGCCTCGCGCCCGAGAAGGACGGCGCGCGGATCGAGGGGGCGATGGCGGCCAACAAGAGCGACATCGCCGACAACAAGGACGCAAAGGCCAAGTACAAGTCCGCGCCGCGCTTTGCCCCTGCCGGCCAGTCGACGCAGATGATCGTCGGGGCCGACGCCGCGACCGACAGCGACATCGTCCGCCGCGCCTCGGGCCTGTACGATCGCTTCGGGTTGCGCCGGGTCTATTACTCGGCGTTCAGCCCGATCCCGGACGCGAGCGCCGTGCTGCCGCTGCAGCGGCCGCCGCTGATGCGCGAGCACCGGCTGTATCAGTCGGACTGGCTGATGCGCTTCTACGACTATTCGCCGGCGGAGGTGGTCGCCGCCGCCGACGATGCAACGGGGATGCTGCCACTCGACATCGATCCCAAGCTGGCCTGGGCGCTGAAGTTCCGCGATCGCTTCCCCGTCGACGTCAACCGCGCCCCGCGCGAGATGCTGCTCAGGGTGCCTGGGCTGGGCGTCAAGGCGGTGGGCGCGATCCTGACCAGCCGGCGCTGGCGGCGGCTGCGGCTTGACGATATCGGCCGGCTGACGGTGTCGGTGGCGAAGCTGCGGCCGTTCATCGTCACCGAGGATTGGCGGCCGGTCGTGCTCGCCGACAAGGTCGATGTGAAGCCGCTGGTGACGCCCAAGCAGCAGCAGATGGAGCTGTTCGCAGCCTGAGCGGGGCTCGCGCGTTCACCCCCTATGCGCGTCGTCACCCTTGCCGAACCCGATGATTTCGACGGCTGGCGCGACGCCGCCCGGGGCCTGATCGGCGAGGGCGCGCCGCCCGAACAGGTGGTGTGGCAGGTCGGCGGCGGTCCGCCCGACCTGTTCGGTGGCGGCGGCGACATCCCCTCGCCCGCCGCTGCGCTCCCCACCCCCGCTTTCTCGGTGCCGCGCCCGTTCATCGATCTTGCCCGCAATGTGGTGATGGCGAGCGATCCCGAACGGTTCGCGCTGCTCTATACGCTCCTCACCCGCCTGCGCCGCGAGCCGGGGCTGATCGAGGATCGCGCCGACCCGCTGATGCGGCGGCTCGACACGCTGGCCAAGGGCGTCCGCCGCGACATCCACAAGATGCGCGCCTTTCTGCGCTTCCGCGAGGTGGAGGAGGACGGCCAGCCGCGCTTCGTCGCTTGGTTCGAGCCCGACCATCACATCGTCCGCGCCAACGCCGCGTTCTTCGTCAACCGCTTCGCCTCGATGCGCTGGTCGATCCTGACGCCGGCGGTGTCGCTGCACTGGGACTGCAAGGCGCTGAGCGAAGGACCGGGAGCGACCAAGGCGGACGCACCGGACGGCGATCCGACCGAAGCGGTGTGGAAGACTTACTATGCCAGCATCTTCAACCCCGCCCGCGTCAAGATCGGCGCGATGCTGAAGGAGATGCCGCGCAAATACTGGAAGAACATGCCCGAGACCGCGCTGGTCCCCGGCCTGATCGCGGGCGCGCAGGCGCGGGAGGCACAGATGATCGAGACGGCCAGGACCAGCATCGGCGGCAACAGCGCCGCGGCGTGGGAGGCGCTGCGCGACGAGGCGGGGGCGTGCACCCGCTGCCCGCTCTACAAGCCGGCGACGCAGACGGTGT
This sequence comes from Sphingomonas bacterium, assembly GCF_903644135.1. Taxonomy (GTDB): domain Bacteria; phylum Pseudomonadota; class Alphaproteobacteria; order Sphingomonadales; family Sphingomonadaceae; genus Sphingomonas. Next base: position 4,905 of record NZ_CAHJXA010000059.1, read on the forward strand.
TCGGCGAGGGGCCGGTCGATGCGCCGCTGATGTTCGTCGGCGAGCAGCCCGGCGACCAGGAGGATCTCGCCGGCCGACCGTTCGTCGGCCCCGCTGGCCAATTGTTCGACCGGGCGCTGGGCGAGGCGGGGGTCGACCGCAGCCGCACCTATGTCACCAACGCGGTCAAGCACTTCAAGTTCGAGGCTCGCGGCAAGCGGCGCATCCACGCCAAGCCTGGTACCGGCGAGATCGACGCCTGCCGCTGGTGGATCGAGCAGGAGCGGATGATCGTCCGCCCCGAACTGACGGTGGCGCTAGGCGCGACCGCGGCGCGCTCGCTGTTCGGCCGCACCGTCACGATCGGCCGCGAGCGCGGCCAGCGGCTGGAGCTGCCCGAGGGCGGTGCGGCGCTGATCACCGTCCACCCCAGCTATTTGCTGCGCCTGCCCGACGAGGCTACGCGTCAGCTCGAATATGCCCGTTTCATCGACGAGCTGAAGATGGCGCAGGCGATGCTGGCCTAGCTACATGCTGTCAGGCGATGGCCCGATCCGGCCGTCGGTGCGGTCGAGCGCGTCGATAGCCGTCACGTCGTCCTCGTCCAGCGTCAGGTCGGCGGCGGCGGCGTTGTCGGCAAGGTGGTCGCGGTCGCCCGCCTTGGGGATCACCGCAAGTCCGTGGGCGAGATGCCAGGCGATCACCACCTGCGCCGGCGACCGGCCATGCTTGGCGGCGATCGCCGTGATCGCCTCGTCCTTCAGCACGTCGCCCTGGCCGAGCGGGCTCCAGCTCTGGGTGACGATGCCGCGCCGCTGGTGGTCGGCGCGGAGGTCGTGCTGCTGGAAATAGGGATGAAGCTCGATCTGATTGACAGCCGGCACCACGCCGGTGGCCTCGACGATCGCGTCCAAGTCCTCGGCGCGGAAGTTGGATACGCCGATCGAGTGCGCCTTGCCGGCCTCGCGCGCCGCGACCAGCGCCTGCCATGCCTCGACGGCGAGGCCCTGCGCCGGCGAGGGCCAGTGGATCAGGTACAGGTCGACCGACTCGCGGCCTAGCAGCGCCAGGCTCTCGTCGAGCGCCGCCGCCGCATCGCCCTGGCGGTCGTTCCACAGCTTGGTCGTCACCCACGCCTCTTCGCCGACCAGCCCCTCGCCGACGCCGCGCTCGTTATGGTAGATCGCGGCGGTGTCGACGAGGCGAAAGCCGAGGTCGAGCCCGGCGCGAACCAGTAGCGCCGCCTGTCCGTCGGGGATCTGCCAGGTGCCCATACCGAGCTGCGGCATCGAGCGGCCGTCGTTGAGGATGATGTCTTGCATGGAGCGCTCAACCCCCGGGCGAGCGCAGAGTTGCCTTTCCCGGCCGCCGCCGCTCGGCTAATCGGGCGCGATGATCGAGCCCGAGGATTGCCGAACCATGGCCGAGGTGCGCGCCGGCGTCGACGCGCTGGACGAGCGGATCGTCGTGCTGCTGGCGGTACGCACCCGCTTCATGGACGCCGCAGCGCGCATCAAGACCACCCGCGAGCAGGTCCGCGACGAGCCGCGCAAGGCGGCGGTGATCGCCCATGCCCGCGCCGTGGCGCTGCGCGAGGGAATGCCGCCCGCCATTGCCGGCGACGTCTATGACTGCCTGGTCGAGGCATCGATCGCGCATGAGCTGACCCGGTTCGACCAGCGATGATCGAGCATGTCCTGGGCGTGCTGGCCGGCATCATCGTGTCGGTGATTGCCGGCGGCGGCTATCTCGGGCTGGCGCTGCTGATGGCGATCGAGAGCGCCTGCGTGCCGCTGCCGTCGGAGGTCATCATGCCGTTTGCCGGCTATCTGGTCTCGACCGGGCGTTTCTCGCTGATCTTCGCAGCCACCGCGGGGGCACTGGGCTGCAACCTGGGATCGATCGTCGGCTACGAGATCGGCAAGCGCGGCGGCCGGCCGGCGGCGGAGCGTTGGGGTCGTTACCTGCTGGTCGGGCCGGGCGAGATCGATGCTGCCGACCGGTTCTTCGCGCGCTGGGGGGCACCCGCGGTGCTGGCCGGCCGGCTGCTGCCGGTGGTCCGCAGCTTCATCGCCTTTCCCGCCGGCGTGGCGCGGATGCGGCTGGTGCCGTTCCATCTCTACACCTTCCTGGGCTCATGGCCGTGGTGTTTCGCGCTCGCCTGGGTCGGGATGACGCTGGGCGACCGCTGGAACAGCGACCCGCGGCTCAAGGCGTGGTTCCACCGCGCCGATGCGGCCGTTGCGGCGGTGCTGGTCGTTGGCGCGGTGCTCTACATCGGGCACCGCGTCCGCGGCCTCAACCGAACAGCCAATGCCCCAGCAGGCGATCGAACGGGAAGGTAAAGAAGCCCGCGATCAGCAGCGAGCCGATTACAAGCCCCCGCACCCCGCGGCGGTGACGCACGACGCGGTGGGTGCGTGCCGTCCACCAGATCAGCGGCACCTGGATCAGCACCCAAACCGATATGATGTGGATGACGCTGAACCGGCCCGGGCCGCTTTCGTGAACGAACAGCGATAGGACCGCGGTCGCGATCATCGCCGCGACCCAGATTTGGCCAAGCGTCCGATGCCGCCGGTCGCCACGACGGCGCAGCAGGATCACCGGGGTCAGCGCCAGCGCGACGATGATGGTGAGGAGATGCGCCCAGATCAGCGCCGGCACCAGCCGCCACTGGCCATAACCGCGGGCGAGCGCCACCATCACTGCCGCCAGCAGCAGCACCGCCGCATAGCCGAGCACCCGCTCCAGCCGATCCGCCGAAATCGGCTTGGCCTGCGCCACCGGCCGATCGAGCACCGTCGCCATCCTGTGTCCCCCAACGTCCCCGGTGCGACGATAGGCAGCGGCAAGGCGATGATCCAGCGCTAAGGAACGCGCGCGTCCGCCGCCTTCTTCGCCTGCTGCTCCTGCTTCCACGCGCGCGAGCCGGCGACCTCGCAGCCGCCCGATCCCGCCGCGCCGACCGCCGAACAGCTGTTGACGCTGTCGATGCCGACGCCGGCGTTCAGCCCGCCCTGCGCCTTGACCGCCCAGCTGGCATTCTCGGGCGTCACCTGAAAATCGCGCAGCTCCTTGGGCACGCGGTACTGCTCGGCGGCGTTGCGGCGCACGCACACGACAATCTCCGCGCCGTTGGTGTCGGTCGGGCAGCGTTCGTTGCCGTAGAGGGTGAGGACGCCGTTGACCGGCGCGTTCTTGGACACGATTCCCGGCCCGAGCGGCCCCTGCGGCTTGGCCGCGCCGGGCAGGGCCGCCTGTTGACCCACAGCGGGCGTGGCGACGAGCAAGGCGGCGATGACGAACGGACGCATGACGTTATCCCTAGAGGCGCTGAGCCGCCGCGATCGCGACCTTGCAGCCCAGCCTGATGATGCCGCTGAGCACCGGATAGCCGGGCGTGTTCTCCGCCCCCGCCGCCAGTGCGTGATCGCGATGCTCGACCTCCTCGGCCTGAAAGTCGAGGATCGCCGCCGACAGCTCGGGGTCGTCGTCGCCCAGCGCCACCAGCTGCTGCTCGTAATGCTTGTCGATCTCGGTCTCGACCGCGGCGGTGCAGGCCATCGCCGCGTCCGGACCAAGCGCCGCCGTCACCGCTCCCAGCGCGAACCCCGCGACCGTCCAGAACGGCTGGAGCAGCGTCGGCCGCACGCCGCGCTCGACGATCAGCCGGTCGAAGAAGGCGCGGTGCCGTGCCTCCTGATGCGCCATGTGGCTGATCGCGCGCGCCGCCGGATGGCGATCGCCGAGCACCGCCAGCTGGCCGGCATAGATGCGGGTCGCGCCATATTCGCCGGCATGATCGACGCGGATCATCGCCTCGCTCGGCTCGCGCCGGTCGCCCGGTTTCCAGCTCATGCGCGCTTCTCCGCCAGAAAGATCACCGCACCCGCCCCGACCAGCGACACCAGCGCGTTCCACCCCGCCAGCGACACGCCTGCCAGCCGCCACTGCGCGACGTCGCAGCGGATCATCGGCGCACGCAGCAACGCCGCCAGCCGATCGTCGGCGGAACTGCCGGCAAAGGTCGCGGTCTGGGTGCAGGCGGTGACGCCGTGCCACCAGCCCCATTCGACGCCGGCGTGATAGACGCCGATCGCGCCCGACCCGGCGATCAGCACCGCCGCCAGCAGCGTCAGCCCCCGCGCCTCCACCGGCAGCGCAAAGGCGGCCAGCGCCGCGACCAGCGCGGCATAATGCGGCCAGCGCTGCCAATGGCACATCTCGCACGGGTAGAGATGACCGATCAACTGCGACCCCCACGCCCCCGCCAGCAGCGCGGCGGGGATCAGCAGCGCCAAAAGCCGCGCCTGTGCCAGCGATGGCGTCACGGTGTCGCCACCGGCTCCGGCACCTTGCCGATCGGCGCGCGGGTCGCGGCGGTGATCTGCACCGGCCCGCCGACCCGCGCCACCGTCTTCAGCGCGTAGTAGAGCTGGAAGTCGTTGATCCCCTGCTTCTTCAGCACGTCCGGCGTGGCGGCGAAGCGCGGATCGGTACGGCTGTCCTGCTCCAGCGTCGTGTCGTCGGGCTTCACCTCGTTGACCAGGTGGCGCAGCATGTCCATCTCGCGGGTGACGTGGCGTGTCTTGTAGTCGGCGTCGCTGAGCTGCGGCACGGCGATGTCGGGGTGGATGCCGCCCTCCTGCACCGAACGGCCCGACGGCGTGTAGTAGCGCGCGGTGGTCAGCCTCACCTCGCTGTGGGGCCCAAGCGGGATCAGCGTCTGCACCGACCCCTTGCCGAAGGTCTTCTCGCCCATGATCAGCGCGCGGTGATGGTCCTGCAGCGCGCCGGCGACGATCTCGCTGGCGCTGGCGGTGCCGGCGTCGGTCAGCACCACCACTGGCAGGCCATGCGCGTCGTCGCCGGGATGAGCGTAATAGCGCTCGATATCGCTTGCCTCACGGCCACGCTGCGACACGATCTCGCCGCGGTCGAGGAACGCGTCGCTGACCTCGATCGCCTGGCTGAGCAGGCCGCCGCCATTGTTGCGCAGGTCGACGACATAGCCGAGCGGATGATGGCCCAGCGAGCGGTCGATCGACAGCAGCGCCGCGCGGGTATCGGCCCCGGTGGTGCCGGAGAAGGTGTTGATGTCGATATAGCCGACATCACCCTTCACCTCCCACTTGACGGCGTGCTGGACGATCACCTCGCGCACCAGCGTCACCTCGATCGGCTTGTCGTGGCCGGCGCGCACCAGCGTCAGCGCGATCCTGGTGCCGGCGGGGCCGCGCATCGCGCCGATCGCCTTGTCCAGCGCCTCGCCGACGATCAGCTTGCCGTCGATATGGGTGATATAGTCGCCCGACTTGATGCCGGCGCGGGCGGCCGGCGTGTCCTCCTGCGGGGCGATGATCTTGACCACGCCGTCCTCCATCGAGACGGTGAGGCCCAGGCCGCCATAGCTGCCATCGGTCAGGATCTTGAGATTGTCGTAGTCGAGCGCGTCGGCATAGCTGGAATGCGGGTCGAGGCTGGCGAGCATCCCCTGAATTGCGCCCTTGATCAGCGTCTTGTCGTCGACCTTGTCGACGTAATTGGCCTTCACGCGCTGATACACCTCGAAGAATTCGCCGAACTCGGCGTTCGCGCCAGTATCGACCGCCGCCATCGCCGCAGTGGCGAGCGGCACCAGGGTCAGCGCGCCGACGATGGCGATCATGGAAGGCAGGCGGCTGGGCATGGCGTGGTCCTGAAGGCGTAAGCCGATGTGCTAGCGGAAGATCGCCCGGCGATCAAAGCGCCGCGGGGCTGAATGGAGGCTGACCGGCCTCCTCATCCGATCAACGAAGCTGCATCGACCGGCTCGCCGCGACGGCGCAGCTCCAGCGTCACCTGCGGGTCGTCGCCTCGGCTGGCGGCACCCAGCCGCTCGCCGCTCGCCACCGCCTCGCCGACCCGCACGTCGATCGCGCCCAGGCCGGTGATCAGCGAGGTCCAGCCGCCGCCATGATCGACGATGACGATGCCGGCATAGCGGCGGAAGCGACCGGCATAGCGCACCGTCCCTGCCGCCG
>NZ_CAHJXA010000060.1 GCF_903644135.1 Sphingomonas bacterium
GCGCCGTCGCCGGCATTGATCACGCTGCACTTGAGCGTCCGCACGAGCACCTGTGCCGCGCCGGCAGCGGCCAACGCCGCCAGCCATGCCACGAAGACGAACCTAACCATGCAAGAGCCCCCTCTTTGATCGGGAGCATCATCGATTTCGCTGCGATAACTAGCAGTTACACGGTAGCGATAGTGCCGGATTAACGCTTTTTACGCCGTTCGCGGGTCTAGCCGGCGCGCCGCGCCAGTGCCGCCGCCGCCTCGTCCGCCAGCGTCGCCAGGATGTCGGCGAGCGGCTCCTCGCGGGTGACCATGCCGACCGACTGGCCGGCCATGACGCTGCCATGCTCGACATCGCCATCGATCACCGCGCGGCGCAGCGCGCCCGCCCAATAATGCTCGATCTGCAGCTGCGCCTCCGCCATCGCGACGCGGCCCTCGTCGAGATGCCCCGCCACCTCACGCTGCTTCGCGGTGAACAGCTCCGCGCCGGCATTCCGGAGTGCGCGCACCGGGATGACCGGCAAGCGCGGGTCGAGCTGGACGCTGGCGACGGCATCGCGGGCGGAGGCGCGGATGAACGCCTGCTTGAAGCGGGGATGCGCGACCGACTCGGAAGCGCAGACGAAGCGCGTGCCGAGCTGAACGCCGGCCGCGCCCATCTCCAGATAGCCGGCGATCGCCTCCCCCCGGCCGATGCCGCCGGCGACGAACACCGGCACCTCGGCGGCGATGGTCGGCAGCATCTCCTGCGCGAGCACGCTGGTCGACACCGGCCCGATATGGCCGCCCGCCTCCATCCCCTCGATCACCAGCGCGTCGACGCCCGAGCGGATCAGCTTCTTCGCCAGCGCCAGCGTCGGCGCGAAGCAGATCACCTTCGCCCCGCCCGCCTTGATCGCCTCCAGCGCGCCCTTGGGCGGCAGTCCGCCCGCCAGCACCACATGGCCGACGCGGTGGCGCGCGCAGACCTCGATCAGCTCGTCGAGCGCGGGATGCATGGTGATCAGATTGACCCCGAACGCGCGGCTGGTCAGCGCCTTGGTCGCAGCGATCTCGGCATCAAGCAGTGCCGGCGTCATCGCCCCGCAGGCGATCACCCCGAAGCCGCCGGCGTTCGACATCGCCGCGACCAGGTTGCGCTCCGATACCCACGACATCGCCCCCGCCAGGATCGCGACCTCGCTGCCCAGGAACGCCGCGCCCCGCGCCATCAGGCGGGTCAGCCGGTCATGGCCGGCGATCGTCGAAGGGGCGGGCGCGAGGGTGTCGGTCACGCCGCAATCTCGCCATCGAGGCCATAGGCGGTGTGGAGCACTCGCACCGCCAGCTCGGTATAATCCTCCTCGATCAGCACGCTGACCTTGATCTCGCTGGTGGTGATCGCCTGGATGTTGATGCCCCGATCGCCCAGGGTGGTGAACATCGTCGAGGCGACGCCGGCGTGGCTCCTCATGCCGACGCCGACGACGCTGATCTTGGCGACGCGGCTGTCATGGACCAGCGCGTCGAAACCGATCGCCGGCCGCGCCCGCTCCAGGATGTCGAGCGCACGAACGAGGTCCGTCGCCGGGACGGTGAAGGTGACGTCGGTGGAGCCGGTGGAATGGGCGACGTTCTGGATGATCATGTCGACGTTGATGCCCGCATCGGCGAGCGGAGCAAAGATCGCTGCGACCGCGCCGGGCCGGTCCGGCACCGCGGTCAGCGTCACCTTCGCCTCGTTCTTATCGTGCGCGATGCCGGTGATGAGCTGGCGTTCCACGGTGTCGATCTCCTCGTCTAGTTCGTCCTCGCCGGCGATCAGCGTGCCGCGCTGCGGCGCATCGCTGTCGCCCTCCTCAAACGAGGAGAGCACGCGCACCCGCACGCCCTCCTTCATCGCGAGGCCGACGGAGCGCGTCTGCAGCACCTTCGCGCCGACGCTGGCAAGCTCCAGCATCTCCTCATAGGTCACCCGTGATAATTTGCGCGCGCGCGGCACGATACGCGGATCGGTGGTATAGACGCCATCGACGTCCGTGTAGATATCGCAGCGATCGGCCTTCAACGCCGCCGCCACCGCCACCGCCGAGGTGTCGGAGCCGCCACGGCCCAGCGTCGTCGCCCGACCATCGTCCGCCATCCCCTGGAACCCGGGGATCACCGCCACCTCGCCGCTCGCCAGCGCCGCCGTCAGCGCCGCCGTGTCGATTGCGCCGATCCGGGCGGAGGCGTGGGCGTCGGAGGTGCGGATCGGCAGCTGCCAGCCCAGCCACGATCGTGCCGGCACTCCCGCCGCTTGCAACGCGATCGCCAGCAGCCCGCTGGTCACCTGCTCGCCCGCCGACACCACCACGTCATACTCGGCACGGTCGTACAGCGCCGACGCCTCGCGGCAGAAGCCGACCAGCCGGTCGGTCTCGCCCGCCATCGCCGACACCACCACCGCTACCCGGTGCCCGGCCGCGACCTCGCGCTTCACTCGCGCGGCGACGTTGCGGATGCGTTCGATGCCGGCCATCGAGGTGCCGCCGAACTTCATCACGATGCAGGACATGGGGGCGGTGCAACCGTCTTGGGGAAAAGCCGCGGCCCTGATAGGAGCGGGCGCATGGCAAGCGCAAGCAGCACGATCGAACCGCAGGAAGCCGCGCATTTCGGCCGCCTTGCCGCCGATTGGTGGGACCCGAAGGGCTCTTCGGCGATGCTCCACCGGCTGAACCCGGCGCGGCTGCGCTACCTGCGCGAGGCGGTCGATCTGCACTGGGGCGGCGACGATCGCGGCTTCGCGCCGCTGGCGGGCAGGACGGCGCTCGACGTGGGATGCGGCGCGGGGCTGCTCGCCGAGCCGCTCGCGCGGCTGGGCGCGGCGGTCACCGCGATCGACGCAGCACCGGAGAACATCGTCGTCGCCGAGGCTCATGCGCGGCAATCGGCGCTGGCAATCGACTATCGCGCCGGCAGCCTGCCCGCGGTCCGCGGCGAGCGGTTCGATCTCGTCGTCAGCCTGGAGGTGATCGAGCATGTCACCGATCCGCGCGCCTTCATCGCCGGACTGGCGGCGGCGCTCGCGCCGGGCGGGCTGATGGTGCTGTCAACCCCCAACCGCACGCCGCTGTCGCGACTGGCGCTGATCGCGCTCGGCGAGGGGACGGGCATGATCCCGCGCGGCACGCATGACTGGCGCAAGTTCCTGACGCCCGACGAGCTGACGGCGCGGCTCGGCGAGGCGGGGCTGACGGTGCGCGACGTCCGTGGGCTCGGACTGTCGCCGGCCAAGGGGTTCGTGCTGACCGAGTCGACGGCGCTGGATTATCTGGTCACGGCGGTTCACGCCTGACGAAAGGACTACGCGGCCATCGCCCGCTTGCCCTCGATCAGCCGCTGGTAATGGCCGACCAAAGCTGCGGCATGTTCCTCGTCGCTGCGCACCCCTGATGCCGCCGCCGCGGCTGCCCGGCGCAGCGCCGGCTGGTCACGCGCGAACAGGCGAGCGATCGCCGCGGCACCGCTCTTCGCGTCGCGCGCGTGATAGATCTCGGCGTAATCGGGCGCGGCGACCTCGAACGCGCCGCCCACGTCCGGCACGATCAGCGGCGTGCCCGATGCCAGCGCCTCCGACACCACCAGCCCGAACGGCTCGGTGTCGTTGCCATGGATGAAGCCGTCGGCGCTCGCCAGGATGCGCGCCAGCTGCGGCCGGTCGTACACCGGCTGGAAAAGGCGGATGTGCGGACTGGAGGCGACCCGGCGGGCCAGCTGGCGGGTCCGCATCCCCTTGCCCATCAGAACCAGCCCGACCGGCAGGCTGGCCCCGGCGCGCTCGACCGCGTCGATCACCACCGGCCAGCGCTTCTCCGGGTGGTGGCGGCCGAGCGCGACCAGCAGATTCGCCTCCGGCGGCAGGCCGCACTGGGCGAGCAGCGAGGCACGCAGCCCCAGGTCCCGATGCGTCGGCGACAGCGCCGAGCGGTCGACCCCCAGCGTCATCGTCTCGTCGACGCGCACGCCTCGCGCCGTCAGCCGCCGGGTCAGCGCCGGGCCGTTGGTCAGTACCGTGTCGAACGGGGCCAGCAGCCGCGCCAGATAGCGGTCGTACCAGGCGAAGCCGCGCTCGATTGTCTCGCCGGGTGCCAGCTTCTCGAGCCAGCGCTTGGCATAGGCCTCCATATTGTCGTTATGCATGAAGAATGACTTGATCGCGCGTCCCCCCCGGGCTCCGACGATCCACGCCGGCCGCCAGGGCGAGCAGTTCTCGACCACGTCGGGATCGAGCGCGTCGAGGATGCGGTTGATGGGCGCGGCGTCCCAGAACAGCCCGTAATTGGCGTCGAACGGCATTCCCGGTGCCTTGACGTAGATGACGCGGCCGCCGCCGGGCCGCTCGTCGACGCGGTCGTCGCGGCCCGGCGCGATCACGATCAGCTCATGGCCCATGCCGGCCAGGATACCCATCTTGCGGTCGACATAGGTGCGCACGCCGCCGCCCGAGGGCGAGTAGAATTCGTTGACGTCGATGATCCGCACCGAACGGACTCAGTTGCCCGACGAGAGCGAGAAGCCGAGCAGCCCCAGATACTGCGCGCGGATCGTCAGCGGCAGCGTCGCCGCGCCGACCTCGACGATCGCCGCGCCGACCTTGGGCTTCGACATGCCGATCTTCTTGTTGCCCGGCAGCCCCGCGCCATCGATCGTGTACCTGAACTTGTTCTGCCCGTCGCGATTATGGGTCATCAGCAGCGCGTAGCGACCCGGCCCGGGCACGCGGATGCACAGCGACACGGCGCCGGCGGCGGGCGGCGAGACGGTGACCCGGCGAAAGGTCTTGCCCTCAGCGATCAGGTCGTGGTCGTCGCGGGTGAAATCCTCCGGCGTCGGCGGATACAGCTCCAGCTTGATGATGCCGCTGCGGTCCTTGAGGCCGACGACGGTGGCGAGGATCGCCGGCTTGTTCGCCTCGCACGCCGCGGCATCGGGGCCAAGCGGGGCAGCCAGCGCCGGCGAGGACAACGCGACCGGCGCAAGCGCGAGGAGCGGGGCGAGAAGGGTGCGATGGGTCATGCCGGGCTCCGCAATACAGGTTTGCGGCTGAACAGATGGTGAAGTCCGAAGCCGACGACCAGGATCAGATGAACCAGCAGCGTGCCGACCGACACCATCGTCACCAGCCGCGAGATCGGCGTCGCATGGCCGATGAGCAGCGCGGCGAGGTTGGCGAACAGCAGGTCCTTGTTGGGCACGAACGGCAGGCGCGAGACGATCTGCTTTACCGCGACGAGCAGCAGCCACATCGCCACCGCGACCGCCGGCAGCGCGAAATGCCAGACCAGCCCGGTCATCAGCCAGCCGGCAAGGATGCGCCCGCAGTGCAGCCAGAAGATGCGCCATAATTGCGCTCGATCGAGCGAGAACACGCGCCGCGAGAAGACCAGAAAAGGCAGCGACATGGCGACCGACACCACGCCCACGGCGAGGATGCCGTGGAACCATTCGGGCTTCAGAAAGGCGTGGCCGAACGGCACCACCAGCCCGATCAGCCCCAGCGTCATCGCATGTCCGGACAGCGCCGACAGGATGCTGACGTCCTTGACCGCGCCGAACGGTGCCGCAACCATCTTGGCACGGCCCCGCGCCCAGGCGTAGAAATAGGCCTCGCCCGAATAGCCGAACAGCACGTCGTTCGCGATCCGCTTCTTGGTCAGCGCGACCAGCCCGGCGACGGGGATCCCCCACAATCGATGGAAGATGGCATAGTCGAACAGCGGCGGCACCGCGTAGAGCACCACGAACGCCACATAGAAGAGCGGCGATCCCGGCACCGAGCGGGCGAGTGCGGGCAGGCCCGCCGTCCATAGCTGATAGCCCAGCCCCACCAGCATCGCGACCGTGAAGACGATCCCGACTACCAGCGGCCAGCGCGACTTGAGCGTCGGCAGGGGCTGCAAACCGGCGAGGTCGGGAGGCGTCGCGTCGGTTGCACCCGGCGCGGCCGCGACCGCGCTCACGCCCGCCACCGCGGCGTCGCCGTTTGATCGCTCACCAAAAATCGCCGTCCATCCCGAACCACTTGGCCGCATGGACAACCGCCGGCCTCATGCTATCGCGGTCTTGCGGGCCAATCTGGGCTGGAGCAAGGCAAGACGATGCCCGCCGACCACATCCTGACCTATGTCGAGAGCCTGCGCGGCGGCGGCGTCGAGCGCGCGCAACTACGCCTCGCTGGCGGCTGGCTTGCGGCGGGGCGGCGGGTGACGTTGGTCGCCAACCGGCTGGAGGGGCCTCTCTGCGCGGAACTGCCGGCGGGGATCGAAACGGTGACGCCGCGGCCGCGCGCGGTGACCTCGCTGCTGTGCCTCCCCACCATCGTCCGCCAGCGCAAGCCCGACCTGATCTTCTGCGCCGGCAACACCTATACCTCGATCGCCGCCTGGACGCGGGCGCGGCTCGGCCCGGCGATGCCGCCGATCGTCGGCAAGGTGTCCAACTCGCTGCGCCGCCGCGATCTGGGGCCGCTGGGCGATTGGGGCAACAGCGCGTGGCTCGCCTGCCATGGCCGCTTCCTCGACCATCTGGTGGCGATGACGCCCGAGACCGCGCGCCGCGCCGAGCGCGCGCTGCGGATGCGCGGCCGGGTCGAGGTGATTCCCAACCCTCCCGCCGAAACGATCCCCGGTGCGATCGGCACGGCGCTGCCTCGCGGGCGGATCGTGCTGGGGGTCGGCAGGCTGGTCGCGCAGAAGCGCTGGGACCGGCTGATCGCGGCGCTGCCGCTGCTCGCCGACCGCGAGGTGTCGCTGGTGATCGTCGGCGAGGGCGATCGCCGCACCGCGCTGGAGGCGCAGGTGGCGGCGCTTGGCCTGGGCAGCCGCGTGTTCCTGCCGGGCCATGCCGCCGATCCGCTGCCGGTGATGGCGCGCGCGGCGGTGGTGGTGTTGCCGTCCGACTTCGAGGGCGTCCCGGGCGTGCTGCGCGAGGCGCTGTCGGTCGGCACGCCGGTGATCGCGACCGAGTCGAGCCCCTCGGTGGCGGAGATCGTGACCTCGCCCACGCTCGGCTCGATCGTGGCGCCGGACGATCCGGCCGCGCTGGTGGCGGCGCTCGATCACTGGCTGGGCGGTGCGACGCCGCGCCCCGCGCCAGTGCCGCAGCCGGGATATGACTCGGCCGCGCGTTACCTGGCGCTGTTCGATCGGCTGGTGGTCACGCCGTCTCGCCGTCCTTCTCGCCCTGCCGCTCGGACCGTCGCTCCAATGCAACCTTGATCATCGCCGTCATCGGGTCGGCGAGCGCCAGCCCCAGGATACCGAACAAGGCGCTCGCCAGGATCTGCATCGACAGGGTCAGTGCCGGCGGCAGGTCGACGGTGCGCCGCGCCACGATCGGCACGACCACATAGCCGTCGAAGCTCTGCACCACCGCCCAGGTCGCCAGCGCCCAGAAGCCGGTATGCGCGCCCGCGCTGAACCCGACCGCGATCATCAGCGCGCCGGTGATGAACGCGCCGATATTGGGGATGAACGCCATGATCGCGGCGATGATGCCCAGCACCAGCGCCATTGGCACGCCGCCGACCTCCAACGCGATCCAGGTCAGCACGCCCTCCGCCGCCATGCCGGTCAGCCGCCCGGCGAGCAGCCGGCGCAGCGTCGTCGCCATCCGCTGGGTCGTCACCGTGAACTCCTCGCGCGAGTCGCGCGGCACCATCCATTGCAGCCCGCGCTCGTAGATGCGTGGCTCCATCGCGAAGAACAGCCCCAGCACCAGGATGAACACCAACGTCGTCAGCACGCCCAGCGCCGTGCCGACATAGGAGGTGATCTTGCCGACCGAGTCCAGCGCCTGGTGGAACGCGCCGTTGAGGTCCGCCGCGCCCGGCATCACCCCCTTGCTGCTCAGCCACTCGACCACCTTCTGCGACTGACCCTGCACGGTCGCGCGCAGCTGCGTCACCTGCTCGACCAACTGCACGCCGGTCAGGTAGAAGGTGCCGAGCAGGAAGGCGATCACCGCCAGCACGACGATCAACAACCGCCAGCCACGGCCGATCGGCAGCACGCGGCCGAGCAGCCGGACGCCGCCGTCGAGCAGCGCCGCGACGACCAGCCCGGCAAGGATGATCAGGATCGGCTGGATCAACACCACCACTAGCGCGATCGCGATCGCGAGCCCGAACCAGACGCTGGCGCGGGCGAATTCCGCGCGCATCGCCGGGTCGCGCATCTCGTTGGGGCTGGCCTCGACGACCAACGTCGGCCGCTTCTCGTCGCTCGGCCGCTCGTTGCTCGCCACCGGGCTCACCGGCGGGTCTCGGCGGGGTGAAGCGACACGCCGGCGCGGCCGGGGCGCAGCGAGCGCCACCAGCTGAGCGGGTTGAGCCAGCTCGCGCTGCCGTCGAAGGAGAAGGTCACGAACTCCGCCCGGCCGCCGATATTCTCGTACGGCACCGGCCCGCCCAGCCCCAGCTCGGACAGCGGAAAGCGGCTATCGGCGGAGCGGTCGCGATTGTCGCCCATCAGGAAGACATGGTCGGCCGGGATGGTGATCGCGCCATAATCGTCGCCCATGCTCGGCCCCAGCTCGACGGTGTCGTAACGGCGACCGCCCGGCAGCGTCTCGGTCACGACCGGCAACCGGCAGGTCGCGCTGCCGTCCGCCGCGACGACGCGCGCGGCGGGGCCATATTGCCCGACGTCACAGGTCTCGGTCCCGTCCGCCATCACCGTGCCGCCGTAATGGCGCACATCGACATAGTGCAGCGAGCCGCGTTGCACCGCCGCGCCGTTGAGGAAGACGATGCCGCCCTTCACCTGCAACCGGTCGCCGGGCAGGCCGATGACCCGCTTGATATAGTCGCTGTTGGTGCCCGGCGGGGTGACGATCACCACGTCGCCGCGCTCGGGCAGCCGGCCGAGCAGCCGGCCCTTGTGGAAGGGCAGCTGCACCGCCCAGCTATCCTCGTGCCGGCGCAGCACCAGGCTGTCGAAGATCGCGACCGGATTCGGGATGGTTGGGGAGACGAACGACCAGCCATAGGCGAACTTGTTGACCACCAGCCGGTCGCCGACCTGCAAGCCGGTCAGCATCGACTCGCTGGGGATGTAGAAGGGCTTGGCGATGAAGCTGTGGAAGCCGAGCACGACCAGGATCAGCCAGAAAATACCCTTGGCCTCCCCCCACCAGTCGGTGCCGGCGCGCGTCTTGCGCTCCTTGCCGGGGGGAGCCTCGCTGCCGTTCACCACCGCTTCCTTCATGCTGCCTTCCCGCTCAGGGCCTCGACCGGCACCGCCTCGATCACCACGAACGCCTGCGCCCAGGGGTGATCGTCGGTCATGGTCAGATGGACCCGCGCGGCGTGGCCGTCCGGGGTCATGGCGTCAAGCCTCGCCCGCGCGCCGCCGGTCAGCGCCAGCGTCGGCGCGCCCGAGGGCGCGTTGACGACGCCGATGTCGCGCATGAACACGCCCGCCCGAAAGCCGGTGCCGACCGCCTTGGAGAACGCCTCCTTGGCGGCGAAGCGCTTGGCGAAGGTGCCGGCGCGGGTGAACGGCCGCCGCGCTGCCCGGGCGCGCTCGGCATCGGTGAAGACCCGCGCCTCGAACCGCTCACCGAACCGGTCGAGCGACGCCTGGATTCGCTCGATGCTGCACAGGTCGGAGCCGAGGCCGAGGATCACTACCGCGCCGCATCCATCGCCGCGCGCATCTGCCGCACCGCCTCGCCGAGCCCGACGAACAGCGCCTCGCCGACCAGGAAATGGCCGATGTTGAGTTCGCGCACCTGCGGGATCGCCGCGATCGGGCCGACATTGTCATAGGTCAGGCCATGGCCGGCATGAACCTCGACGCCGTTCTTCGCCGCCAGCGCGGCGGCGTCGGCGAGGCGGCGCAGCTCGTCCGCTCGCGCTTCCCCGTCCAGGTCGGCATAGCGGCCGGTGTGCAGCTCCACCACCGGCGTGGCCAGTCGGATGGCGGCGTCGATCTGGCGTGCGTCGGGCTCGACGAACAGCGACACGCGGATACCGGCGGCGGTCAGCGCCCCGACCAGCGGGCGCAGGCGCTCGAACTGTCCGGCGGCGTCGAGGCCGCCCTCGGTCGTCACCTCCTCCCGCTTCTCCGGCACGATGCAGGCTGCGTGGGGGCGGTGGCGCAGCGCGATCGCCAGCATCTCGTCGGTCGCCGCCATCTCCAGGTTGAGCGGCACCGTCAGCGCGGCCAACAGCCGCGCGACATCGTCGTCGGTGATGTGCCGCCGATCCTCGCGCAGGTGCGCGGTGATCCCGTCCGCCCCTGCCTCGGCCGCGAGCAGCGCCCCGCGCACCGGGTCGGGATAACCGACGCCGCGGGCGTTGCGGACGGTCGCGACATGGTCGATGTTGACGCCTAGGCGCAGGGGGTCGGTCACGCCGCCCGGCTCCCCGGCTTCACCGCGGGGATCGACGCCAGCTCCGGCGGCAGCGCGTCCGCCGCATAGGTCGGCACATCGAGGCGAAGCAGCGGGAAGAACGGCACGCCCAGATCGACGCCGCCCCCCGACCGGTCGACCAGCGCCGCCGCCGCCACCGTAACGCCGCCGGCGCGCCCGATCGCGGCGATCGCCTCGCGCGACGACAGCCCGGTGGTGACCACGTCCTCCATCATCAGCACCGGCGTCCCCGGTGCCAGGCGAAAGCCGCGGCGCAGCTCGAACACGCCGTCGGGTCGTTCGAGGAACATCGCCTCCACCCCGAGCGCGCGGGCCATCTCGTGACCGGCGATGACGCCGCCCATCGCCGGCGAGACCACCGCCGCCGCCCGCTGCTTCACCTCGCCGGGCAGGCGGCGGACCAGCGCCTCG
>NZ_CAHJXA010000061.1 GCF_903644135.1 Sphingomonas bacterium
AAGTGACGGTCGGTGGTCGCCTCGTACAGGTCGCCCGGACTGGAGCCGCCGATCGCGGCGGCGACGGTGGTGTTGACGTCGTCCGGCGTCAGGCCATAGCGCGCGGCGGCGGCGCGGTTGACGTCGATCCTGACGGTCGGCTGCCCCAGCGATGACGAGATGCCAAGGTCGGTGATGCCGCGCACCTGCTTCAGCTCGCGCATGATCCTGCCGCTCAGCTGCTCCAGCGTCGCGAGGTCGGGGCCGAACACCTTGACCGAGTTGGCCCCCTTCACCCCCGACGACGCTTCCTCGACATTGTCCTGGATATATTGCGAGAACTCGAAGTCGACGCCGGGATAGCGCCGTTCCAGCCTGCCCTGGATCTCGGCGGTCAGGCTGTCCTTGGTGACGCCGGCGGGCCACTCGCCGGCGGGCTTCAGCGGCGTGTAGAACTCCGCGTTGAAGAAGCCGGTCGCGTCGGTGCCGTCGTCGGGGCGGCCATGGGTGGAGATGACGCGCTGCACCTCCGGATAGGAGGCGACGATGCGGCGGATGCCGTTGACGGTCGGCTGCCCGCCCTCGATCGAGATCGAGGCAGGCAGGGTCGCGCGGATATAGAGGTTCCCCTCCTCCAGATGCGGCAGGAACTCGATGCCGAGCTGGCGCACCGCCACCATCGACACCAGGATCAGCAGCCCCGTCATGCCCAGCGTCAGCACCCGGTTGGCGAGCGCGAACGCGGCGGCGGGCTCGTACAGCCGCCGCATCCCGCGCACGATCCAGGTCTCCACCTCGTCCAGCTTGTCGGGCAGGAGCAGGTAGGACAGCACCGGCGAGACGGTGAAGGTCGCGATCAGCCCGCCGGCGATCGCATAGGCATAGGTCTTGGCCATCGGCCCGAAGATATGGCCCTCGACGCCGGTCAGGGTGAACAGCGGCAGGAAGCTGGCGATGATGATCGCAGCGGCGAAGAAGATGCCGCGGCTGACCTCATGGCTGCCGTGCAGGATCGCCGAGAAGCGGTTGGCGTGGCTGGCGCGGAACCGCCCCGCCTCGATCGCCCGCCAGCGCTCGACCAGGTGGCGGAACACGTTCTCGACCATGATGACGCTGGCGTCGACCACCAGCCCGAAGTCGAGTGCGCCGACCGAGAGCAGGTTCGCCGACTCGCCCTGCACCGTCAGGATCAGCACCGCGAACGACAGCGCGAAGGGGATGGTGAGCGCAACGATCACCGCCGAACGCAGATTACCGAGGAACAGCCATTGCAGGACGAAGATCAGCAGGATGCCCTCGACCAGATTGTGCATCACCGTGTGGGTGGTCAGCTCGATCAGGTCGGACCGGTCGTAGATCGGCGTCAGCGTCACGCCGGGCGGCAGCACGCCGGTCGCGTTGATCGTCTCGACCTCCTGCTTGACGCGGGCGATGGTCGGCATCGACTGCGCACCGCGCTGCATCAGGACGATGCCCATCACCGCGTCGTCGTCATCGGCTTGTCCGGGAGTGGCGATGCCGGTGATCCCCAGCCGCGGCTGGTTGCCGATCCGCAGGTTGGCGACGTCGCGCAGCAGCACCGGCACGCCGGCGTTGGTGGAGACCATGACGTTGCTGATCGCGTCGGCCGACTGGATCAGTCCGACGCCGCGCACGATCGCCGCCTGCGGGCCGAAGTTGATCGTCTGCGCGCCGACATTGCCGTCGCTCTTGCCGATCGCGCCCAGCACCTGGGCGATGGTGACGCCCTGCGCGACCAGCTTGTCGTTGTCGATCACCACTTCATAGGTGCGCAGCTTGCCGCCCCAGCCGGTGACGTCGGCGACGCCGGGGATGCGCTTGAAGCGGCGTTGCAGCACCCAGTCCTGCAGCGTCTTCAGGTCCATCACCGAATAGCCGGGCGGGGCGGAGAGGCGATAACGGAAGATCTCGCCGACCGGGCTGGTCGGGCTGATCTGCGGCTGGACGCCCGCTGGCAGCGACAGCTGCGACAGCCGGCCGAGCACCCGCTGCTCCGCCTCGCGAAAGCCGACATCGTAGCTGAACTGGATCTTTACGTCGGACAGGCCGAACAGCGAGATGGTACGCACCGCCGTCACGTTGGGGACGCCGGCGATCACCTGCTCGATCGGAATGGTGACGTTGCGCTCCATCTCCTCGGCGGAGATGCCCTTGGACTGGGTCAGCACCTCGACCATCGGCGGGACGGGATCGGGATAGGCTTCGATGTTGAGGTTGGCAAAGGCAAGGCCGCCGGCGAGGACCATCCCCACCAGCGTCACGATCATCAGGATGCGCTGGCGCAGCGCGAACTCGACCAAGCGGTTCATGGCAGACGGTTCATCGCCTCGTCAGCCGCCCAGGCCGGCCTGATTGACGAACAGCGCCCCGGCCGTGACGATCCGATCGCCGGGCTTGAGCCCCGCAGTGACGGTATCCGTGCCGTCGGCGCTGTCGCTGACCGTCACCGCCTGCGCGCGGAGCAGCCCGTTGCCGAGCGACAGCCACACGCGCGCACCGTCGCCCTCATGCACCACCGCCTGCGACGGCACCAGGATGCCGCTAGCACTGCCACGGCCGGCGGGCGCGATGCGCTGGATCGCGAAGCTCGCGAACATCTGCGGCTTCAGCGCCGCGCCGGGATTGGCGACGCTGGCGCGCACCGGCAGGCGATGCGTGGCCGGATCGAGCGCCGCGCCGACATTGTCGATCGTCGCGCGGAATGAGCGCCCGGGATAGGCAGGGGTGGTCACCGTCACCGGGTCGCCGACCTTGACCGCCGCCGCATCGCTTTCCGGCAGCTGCGCGATCAGCCAGACGCTCGACAGGTCGGCGACCGTCATCAGCGGCTTGTCGCCGCCCGCGCCGACATATTGCCCGGGCGCGACGTTGCGGGCGACGACGATCCCCGACACCGGCGACAGATAGCTGGCGAGCGTCGCGGACGTCTGGGTGCCGCCGAGCAGCGCCAGCTGGCCGCGCGCCGTCGCCGCCGCGCTCGCCGCGGTCGCCGCCTGTCCTTGTGCGGCGACAAGGTCGCTCTGCGCCTGGCGATAGTCCTTCAGCGCGCCGCCCGCAGTCCTGTAGACCGCCTCCTGCCGCGCCGCATTGTCGCGGGCGATCTTCAGCTGGGCCTGGGCGGTCTGCTGCTGCGCCTGCGCGCCCGCCAGCGCGTTGCGCGCGTTGTTATAGTCGGCGGAGGCGAGGCGTAGCAGCGGCTGGCCCTTCGCCACCGACTGCCCCGCCGCGACCAGCACCTCCGCCACCTGGCCGGAGAAGGGCAACAGCACCGGTGTCGACCGCTCCTCGTCGACCGAGATCGTCCCGGTCGCCTGCACCAGCCCCGCCGCTTCGCCCGATCGCACCGCCTCGACTTTCATCGTCGTCAGCTGTTCCGGCGTCGCCCGGAACGTCCCCGCCGGCAGGGTTGCCTCGGCCGGAGCGGGTGCCGCGGCCAAGTGGCGAACGGCGGCGACCAGCAGCCACAGGCCGAGCATCACCAGCGCGGCGATGCCGATCAGCCGAAGCTGCCGCCGGCGGTCAAGCGTCCGGGCGGGCGGCAGTGGCGTCGCGGTGGAGGTGGTCATCGGCCGGCCTGTCGAACGCGAGGTGGAAGGAACACAGGCAGGCTATACGGCACGCGCTTATCAGCCTGCTGACGGCAAGCTGACACGTCTGTTGCAATGCAGCAAGATTGAAGCGGCGGTGGTCGGCGACAAAATCCTTGCCGCGTCCGCTGGCCGCGCGCAGGGCCGGCGGATGACGTCCGCCACCCTCATCCTTTGCGTCCTCTTCATCGTAGCTGGCCTGTGATGGGCGTCGCGATCGGCATATTTGGCAGCGCGGGGCGGATGGGCCGCGCCATCGCCGATGCCATTGCCGATGCAGGTGCAGTGCTGGCCGGCGGCGTCGAGGCGGGTGGCGATCCGTTATCGCTCGGTCACCGCGCCGACGTGCTGGTCGACTTCTCCGTACCGTCGGCGCTGGAGGCGCATCTTCACGCCGCCCGCACGACCGGCACCCCGATCGTGATCGGCACCACCGGCCTGTCGATGACGCACCAGGCGCTGATCGACGCCGCCGCCGCCGACGTCGCGGTGCTGCAGACCGGCAACACCTCGCTGGGCGTCACCCTGCTCGGCATCCTGGTGCGCGAGGCGGCGGCACGGCTCGGCAGCGATTGGGACATCGAGATCGTCGAGATGCATCACCGCCACAAGGTCGACGCGCCGTCGGGCACCGCGCTGCTGCTCGGCGAGGCCGCCGCCAAGGGCCGCGGCACCAGCCTGGGCGAGGTCCGCGTCGACAGCCGCGTCGGGCTGACGGGTGCGCGGTGCGAGGGTACGATCGGCTTCGCCTCGCTGCGCGGCGGCTCGGTGATCGGCGATCACAGCGTGATCTTCGCGGGAGAGGGCGAGCGGATCGAGCTCAGCCACATCGGCCAGGACCGCTCGATCTTCGCGCGCGGGGCGGTGCGGGCGGCGTTGTGGCTCGTCGGCCAGCCCGCCGGCCGCTACCGCATGGGCGATGTCCTCGGGCTCTAGGCGATGAAGCGCGCCGACGTCTTCGAGTTCTACCGCCGCCTCGCCGAGGCCGATCCGAACCCGCAGACCGAACTCGATTACGGCAACCCCTACACGCTGCTGGTCGCGGTGGCGCTGTCGGCGCAGGCGACCGACGTCAGCGTCAACAAGGCGACCGCGCCGCTCTTCGCCACCGTCGACACCCCCGCCAAAATGGTCGCGCTCGGCGAGGCGGGGCTGAAGCCGTTCATCCGCACCATCGGCCTGTTCAACACCAAGGCCAAGAACGTCATCGCGCTGTCGCAGGCGTTGATCGACCGGCATGGCGGCGAGGTGCCGGAAGACCGCGCGGCTCTGGAGGCGCTGCCCGGCGTCGGCCGCAAGACCGCCAACGTCGTGCTCAACGTGGCATTCGGGCACGAGACGATCGCGGTCGACACTCACATCTTCCGCGTCGGCAACCGCACCGGTCTCGCCCCCGGCAAGACGCCGCTGGCGGTGGAGGCGGTGCTCGACAAGGTGACGCCCGCCACCTTCCGGCGACACGCGCATCACTGGCTGATCCTGCACGGCCGCTACGTCTGCAAGGCGCGGCGGCCGGAATGCTGGCGCTGCATCGAAGCCGAGCTTTGCGCGTTCAAGCTCAAGACACCGGCACCGGCCGCCGCATTGCCAAGGCCGTCGACCGAGGAGATGGATTGATGCGCCCGCTGTTTCTCGCCGCCATCTGCTGCACCGCTGCGACCGCAACCGCGGCGGGCCTCTCCTCGCGCGATCGCGTGCCGGAAGCGGTGCCGTCGGGGCCGGCGGTGCACTGCATCCCGCTGACCTCGATCCGCGAGACGCAGGTGCGCGACGATCGCACCATCGACTTCATCACCCGCGCCCGCTCGCCCGGTGCCTATCGCGTGACGTTGCCCTATGCCTGTCCCGAGCTCGGTTTCGAGCGGCGCTTCGCCTACGAGACGAGCCTCAGCGAGTTGTGCTCGACCGATATCATCACCGTCCTTCATGAAGCGCCGCTGACCCGTGGCGCGAGTTGCGGGCTGGCGTCGTTCCAGCCGGTGACGCTGGCCCCGCATCGATAGGGCTGGTGCCGCCGCGCCGACGCTGCTAATCGCGGCGCTCTGCACCCGTAGCTCAGCTGGATAGAGCGCTGCCCTCCGAAGGCAGAGGCCACTGGTTCGAATCCAGTCGGGTGCACCAGCAACACATGTTCGCTGCCGCCCGGTGCCGAGCCTCGCCGGTCTCATCGATGTAGAAGATTAAAGGCCCGGAAGCGTCACCGGGGGGGGGAGGGGTGAGCGCTTCCGGGCCTATGTCTTGGTTCGCGAGAGCGGGGGGGCGTCTTGTCGCGTTCCGAGGATGATAACGAGGCTTTGCTGATCTGGTTCCGGCTTTTTTGCTGATCGTCCGATTTTTAGTGCGCCTAGCTGCGCCCGACCACGGCGATCGTGATCTCATAGGCACCGACCAGCGGATCGTGGTGCAGCTTGGATCGAAGCTGTCGCGACAGCCCCTCCATGACCCGGCCATAGCGGGTGGCGATGAGGTCGGTCAGCATGTCGCCTTCCACCAGCGCTCGCGATACGACCCGCAACACCGCACGGCCATCCTCGTCGGGATGGCTCTTGAGCGAGATGCGGACCTGCGCGGCGGCGTCGCAGGCCATCGCCAGCTCGACGATTTCCGTGACCAGGAAGGCGACCGCCACCGCGACATCCTGGGTCACCAGCAGCTGTTCCATGTCGAGGACGATGGCGAGGCGATGCGAGGATTCGGGCGCGGTGGCGCGGATGCCGGCCGCCAGCTCGCCGATCACCGCCCGCAGGTTGAGGCCGCGATTCTCCTCGACATCGGCGAAGTGGTTGCGGTGCACCACCGCGAGAGCGTCGACGCGCCGCTGGATCGAACCATAGGCGGCGATCGCATCGGCGCTGGGCGCGCCACGCGCGTGGAAATTGATCAGGCTGGCAATGACTTGCAGGTTGTTCTTGACCCGGTGATGCACCTCGCGGGTCAGCTTGGTCTGGCGCACCAGCCCTTCGGCAAGCCCCGCCTCGTGCAGCGCCACCGTCCGGCTGATCGCGCGAAACGTGTCGCCCAGATCGCGGATCTCCTGAGCGGGCAGCGCATGGAGCGTGCCGGGGTCGATCACCTCGCCCGGCTTGAACGCGGCGACGCTGGCGCGCAGCTGGCGCAGCGGGCGGATCAGCAGCCGGTCGACCACGAACCAGCCGATGCTGGCCGCCGCCGCCCACATCAGGATCGGCAGCAGCAGCGCGACCAGGAAGGAGGAAGTGATCGGCGCGCTGCGCACGCTGGTGCGCAGCGACAGGCCGGCGATCCCCAGCGCCATCCGCATCGTCTCGGTGCGATCGGTGGCTCGCTCGTGCGCGGTGCTGGCGAGCTCCAGCACGTCGTCGTCATGCTCCAGCGCGCTGCCGTACAGCGTCGCGCGCGTGCTGGGCGTGCCGATCCTGGCGAGAAAGCGCTGGGGGAAGAAGGCGCGGGCGGAGGTGTTGCCCGGCCCCGAGATGGCGAGCACCACGCCCTGGCCCGGCACGATCGCGCCGGTGATCGGTGCGCCGGTCTCGTGCGGGGCGACGTTGCTCGGCAAGGGCTGTCCGCAGAGCAGCCGCCCGGCACGGTCGGCAATGACGAAGCGGGTGCCCGATGCGGACTGTTGCTGGAAGATGCCCTGCGCGCGCGCGCAGCTCGGCGCGTCGGCGGGGTCGCTGCCCAGCGCGTTGAGGGCGACGCGCAGCGCGGTCATGTCGCCGATCAGCTCGATCGCGATCGCCCGCGCGCTCTCGTCGGCGGCAACCCGTAGCCTGGCATGAGCCTCGGCATCGGCCAGCCGCGTCGTCTGCAACGTCGCGCCCATGGCGATCAGCGCCAACGGCAGCAGCGCGATGCTGAGAATCAGGAAGAGCTTGGCCCCGGTCGGCCGCCGCGCCATCCAGCTCGCGACGCCGAGATAGTCGGGGCCGGCGACGACCGCGGACGATGCGGTGCCCTGGACTGTCGAGAGCGGCGGCGTCACTGAGGGATCAGCCTTCTGCCTGCCATCCAACGGCAGCTCAGCTAAGCTTGCCGAGCAGGTCCATCAGGTCCGACGGCACCGCTTCATCGACCGTCTTCTGATACACGGAACGAAGTGCCGCGCCGGTGTCGCGATCCTTGCTCTGGGCGCGGGCGGCTGGCTTCTTCACGGATGGCGTCTTTGGCGTCGTGTCGGAACTCAACAGCTTCCCTCTCGAACACGACACCGTGAATTGCAAACACCACTCTATTCCATCGTCGCACGGAACAGAAGCCTGATCAGCGCATGAAACCAAATAGCCGCTCGTCGGTTCCCGACACCGCGCCAAAATTCTGCGACATGTCCGGCGGCTTTGGCACCGGTATTGGCGGGGGTTCAGACACGGTTGCTTTCGCCGACGTTCCGGGCGCATGGGACGCGGGCATTCTCAGGGAGTTTTCTCGACCCATGTCGCTTGGACAGCAACTCGCTCCGCATCTACCCTTCCTGCGGCGTTACGGCCGGGCGCTGACCGGCAGCCAGAGCCATGGCGACAAATATGTCCGCGCCACGCTGGAGGCGATCGTCGCCGCGCCCGACCAGTTCCCCACCGACATCGACCCGCGGCTCGGGCTGTATCGCATGTTCCAGGGCATCTGGGGTTCGACCAATTTCGACGAGCGGCCCGACACCGCGTCCGAGGCCGACGGGCCTGAGGCGGTGGCGCGCGCGCGGCTGTCGCGGATGACGCCGCTGTCGCGCCAGGCGCTGTTGCTGACGGCGATGGAGGGGTTCACGCCCGAGGACACCGCCTATCTGATCGACGTCGACACCGACGAGGTCGACAGCCTGGTCGCCGAGGCGCTGGCGGAGATCGAGAAGCAGACCCGCGCCCGCGTCCTGATCATCGAGGACGAGCCGATCATCGCCATGGATATCGAGACGATCGTCCGCGACCTGGGCCACGAGGTCACCGGCGTCGCCGTCACTCGCGACGAGGCGGTGGCGCTGGCGATGGACGATCGCCCGGGCCTGGTGCTCGCCGACATCCAGCTCGCCGATGACAGCTCCGGCATCGACGCGGTCAAGGACATCCTCGCCGAGTTCGAGGTGCCGGTGATCTTCATCACCGCCTTCCCGGAGCGGCTGCTGACCGGTGAGCGGCCGGAGCCGACCTTTCTCATCACCAAGCCGTTCCAGCGCTCAACCGTCAAGGCGGCGATCAGCCAAGCGCTGTTCTTCGACCAGACGACGGTGCCGGCGGCATGAGGCAGCGATTGTTACGGAGCCAAAACCGGGTCGAGGGGTTGGTGCGCCATGGCTGATCCACATTCCGACCGCCCCATCCATCTCGACACCGACGATGCGCGTGGCGGTGCGACGACGCATGTCACGCGCTATGTGCTGGCGGCGTCGCTAGTGCTGGTGATCGTCGCCTTCATCGCCATCTATTATATCTATTAGCAACGTCGATTGCTGGTAAAACGACGGTGGCGTGCCTAACTTCGGCACGCACGGGTCGGCATGACAATGCGCCGATACCGTCGATGGGGTGGTGATGAGCAAGCTGTTTCCGGATCAGAACGACGACGATCTTCCGATCGAGCCGCCGGTCGAACATGTCTCGCTGTCCGACCCCGAGTTCAAGAAGGAGCTGGCGCAAGTCATCCCGCACCTGCGCGCGTTCGGCCGCTCGCTGTCGGGCAGCCGCGACATCGCCGACGACCTGGTGCAGGAGACGCTGCTAAAGGCGTGGGCGGCGCGGCTGCGCTTCCAGGCCGGCACCAACATGCGCGCCTGGACCTTCATCATTCTGCGCAACCTGTATCTGTCGCAGATGCGCCGCGCGCGCTTCAAGGGCGAGTGGGATGATCTGGTCGCCGACCGCATCCTTGCCGCCCCCGCCAGCCAGGACCGCCATGTCGAGCTTGGCGACATGCAGCGCGCGCTGCTCCACCTGCCGCAGCCGCAGCGCGAGGCGTTGATCTTGGTGGGCGCGGGTGGCTTCGCCTATGAGGAAGCGGCCGAGATCTGCCAGGTCGCGGTCGGAACGATCAAGAGCCGCGTCGCGCGCGGCCGGGTCGCGCTCGACGCGCTGCTGACCGAGGGCAAGCTGCCGTCACGCCGCGATCACGAGACCGACCGCGACGTGACCGCACTCGACGCGATCATGGGCGAGGTCGATCACCTGAGCCGCGGACGATAGGTCGCGACCGTCAGCCGCGACCGTGGCGATCCAACGCACGCAACGCCGCGATCATCTCCTCGGGCAGGCCGCCCCGGCTCCCATAGGCATCGCGCAGCGCCGCCCCGATCGCATCGGTGGCGCGCGGCGATGGCACGACATAGCCGGTCATCGGTGGTGCGGCCTGATGAATCATGGTGACCATGGCGTTATAAACGACCGAATGAGCCGGATGTTGCGCCGCCTGTGACGATCTGATGACGGTCGCGATCGCCGATGCCCTGGCACGAGCGCGGGAAGCGCCGTTTCTCGCCGGGCTGATCGACCGTCAGCCGGCGATCGTCGCCGCGCTGATCGAAGGCCGGATCGACCTTTCGCCACGGCTCGACGATGCCGAGCCGGTCGCGCGGCGCTTGCGGCTGGCGCGGCGGTCGCTGGCGCTCAACGTCGCGATCGGCGATCTGGCCGGCGCGCTCGACCTGACGGCTGTGACCGGCGCGCTGACCCGCTTCGCCGATGCGGCGCTCGATCAGGCGATCGCCGCCGCCGTCGCCGAGCGCACGCCAGGCGAACCGGCGCGCGGTTTCGCCGCGATCGCGCTTGGCAAGCAGGGCTCGGGGGAGCTGAACTATTCCTCCGACATCGATCCGATCCTGATCTTCGACCCCGCTACGCTGCCGCGCCGGCCCCGCGAGCAGCCGGAGGAGGCGGCGGTGCGGATCGCGCGGCGGGTCGTCGAGCTGCTCCAGGCGCGCGATGGCGACGGCTATGTGCTGCGCGTCGACCTCAGGCTGCGACCCTCGCCCGAGGTGACGCCGATCGCGCTGCCGGTCGATTACGCGATCGGGTATTACGAGAGCCAGGCGCTCGCCTGGGAGCGCGCGGCGTTCATCCGCGCGCGGGCGGCGGCGGGCGACCGCGCGCTGGGCGAG
>NZ_CAHJXA010000062.1 GCF_903644135.1 Sphingomonas bacterium
GCCGCTGAAGCCGCCGCCGCCACCGCTGCGGAACCCACCGCCGCCGCCGAAGCCACCGCCACCAAAGCTACTGCCGCCGCCAAAGCCGCCCGAATCACCGCCGCCGAAGCCGCCCGAGTCGCCGCCGAATTCGTCGCGCTTGTCGCGGCCACGTCCGCCACGATTGCCGCGGCCACCCTTGTCGAAACTCATAACCCTGTTCGTCTTCCGTCGTCCGCGCCATTCACCAGCGAGGCACCCGGCATCGGACGATCGCCGCGGTTCCTCCGGCGCGAACCCTTCTGCGCCATGACAATCGACATAGCGCAATCCTGCAAGCCGGGCGAGACCAAAAAATGACCCTGTCAACAGCCGCCGCACGATGCTTGCCAGGGCGTTGCCCGAACGGCACAGATGATCGGTGGCCGCCCTCTCCAGCCTCGTCGCCAGCCCTGCCGCCTGGGCCGCGCTCGCCACGCTGGTGGTGATGGAGGTGGTGCTCGGCATCGACAACCTGCTGTTCATCGCCTTGCTGACCAACAAGCTGCCAGAGGCGAACCGCGCGCGCATCCGCCGGCTGGGCATCGCGCTGGCGCTGGTGCTGCGGCTGGTGCTGCTGTCGGGGATCGCGTGGCTGGCGGGACTGACGACACCGATCATCGATCTGGGCCTGTCGGGACCGCCCGGCCCGCATGGCGAGCCGACCTTCGAGACGGCGCTGTCCTGGCGCGACCTGATCCTGATCGCCGGCGGGCTGTTCCTGGTGTGGAAGGCGACCGGCGAGATCCACACGGTGATGAGCGGCGAGGAGCCGCATGGCGACGCGCGCGTGGCCGGCCAGCCGATCCTGTCGGCGACGAGCGCGATCGTTCAGATCCTGGCGCTCGATATGGTGTTCTCGATCGACTCGATCCTGACCGCGGTCGGCATGACCGACCAGCTGCCGATCATGATGGCGGCGGTGGTGATCGCGGTCGGGGTGATGATGATGGCCGCCGGCCCGGTGTCGGCGTTCATCGCCCGCAACCCGACGGTGGTGATGCTGGCGCTCGCCTTTCTGCTGATGATCGGGCTGGTGCTGATCGCCGACGGCTTCGGCGTGCATGTGCCCAAGGGCTATATCTATGCGGCGATGGCGTTCGCGGCGCTGGTCGAGACGCTCAACATCGCCGCCCGCCGCCGCAAGGCCAGCCAGTGAGTCGCGGCCATTGAGTGGAACCCGCCGCCGGTCTAGGGCGCGACGATGACCGTTCACCTGCATCAGGAAGATATTCCCGCTGACATCTTCGCCCCTGGCGCGACGATCGCGGTCGATACCGAGACGATGGGGCTCATCACCCCGCGCGACCGGCTGTGCGTCGTCCAGCTGTCGGACGGCGGCCCCGACGAGCATCTGGTGCGCTTCAACGCCGGCAGCGACTATGCCGCGCCCGAGCTGAAGGCACTGCTCGCCGATCCGGCGCGGCTGAAGCTCTATCATTTCGGGCGGTTCGACGTTGCCGCGCTCCAGCATTATCTCGGGGTCGTCGCCGCGCCGATCTGGGACACCAAGATCGCCTCGCGGCTGGTGCGCACCTATACCGACCGCCATGGCCTCAAGGAACTGGTGCGCGAGTTGCTGAACCAGGATGTGTCCAAGGCGCAGCAATCCTCCGACTGGGGATCGCCCGAGCTGTCGGACGCGCAGAAGGACTATGCCGCCTCAGACGTGCGCTTCCTCCACCGGCTCAAGGATGAATTGGAGCGACGGCTGGTGCGCGAAGGGCGGATGGTGCTGGCGCAGGCGTGCTTCGACTTCCTGCCGTCGCGCGCCGCGCTCGATCTTGCCGGCTGGCCCGAGATCGATGTCTTCGCTCATGCGTGAGTCTGTGTCGCGGTACCGGCCTGCTCCCCCACCCGGCCGCCCACAGCGTATCTTGGATGGGCGGCCGGGTGGGGGAGCGGGCCGGCACCGCCTGCCGAAGGCCAACAGATATGTCTGAGGCCGCTCGCCGCGTCCGGTCGGCGCGCCAGGTCTGGGCGTTGCCGGGCAGCGCCCACGATCGGCTGATCACGACGCTTAAGATCGGGCTGCCGATCGGCATCGGCGTGTTGGGTGCCTTCCTCGTCACCGCGCCGCTGACCGCGACCGGCGACGTGTCGTTCGTGCTCGACAAGCACAAGGTCGATGTCGCCCATGAGCGCCTGCGCATCCAGGCAGCGCAATATCGCGGCGAGGACGGCAAGGGCCAGCCCTTCACCCTCGACGCCAAGTCGGCGGTCCAGAAGAGCTCGGCCGAGCCGGTGGTGCAGATCGCCGGCCTGGCTGCCGGCATCCGGCTCGCCGACGGGCCGGCGCGGCTGATTGCCAACAACGGCCGCTACGACATGGGCACGCAGCAGGTGGCGATCGAAGGGCCGATCGCGATCAAGGGCCCGCGCGGCTACTCGCTCGACACCCATGACGGCACGTTCGACCTCAAGGCGCGCACCCTCGCCAGCGGCTCGGCGGTGACCGGCACGGTGACGCAGGGCGCGTTCAGCGCCGACCGGATGCTCGCCGACCTCGCGAACCGCACGGTGACGCTCGACGGCCATGCCCACTTGCGGATCGTCCCGCACCGGGCGAGATAGCGACCATGCGCTTCCTGATCCTGCCGCTGCTGCTGACCGCGATTCCTGCCGCCGCGCAGCAGCGCCACGACACCAACGCGCCGATCAGCTTCGACGCCGGCCATATCGAATTGCAGGACAAGGCCAACCGGGCGCTGCTGTCGGGCAAGGTCGCGGTGAAGCAGTCGGAGATGACGCTCAACGCCGAGCGGGTGACGGTCGCCTATACCGGCCAGGTCGTCGACGGCAGCCCGCAGGTGTCGCGGATGGATGCCAGCGGCGGCGTCGTCGTCACCCGCCCCGACCAGGCGGCGCGCGGCCAGTACGCGATCTACGACCTCAACAGCCGCGTCATCACCATGCTGGGTGCGGTGACGCTGACGCAGGGGACCAACACCGTGCGCGGCGGGCGGCTGACCATCAACCTCGACACCGGCCGCGCCGTCGTCGACGGGTCGGCGGTGAGCAGCGGTGCGGCAACCGGCGGCGTCACCCAGAGCGGCGGGCGCGTATCCGGCACCTTCTCGGTTCCCAAGCGCAACTGATCGCGCGCGGCTTTATGTCGCAGCTTCGTGCCGATTGCCGCGTTATGCATATTTCCTGCCAACCGGTGATGCGGTAACCTTCCGCTAACCAATATTTGCGAGGCCTGCCCGCATGGACGCTCCGCTTGCCGACACCCTCGACTCCATCGAGCCGATCATCGAGGCTCCAATCGACGACGGGCTCCAGGTCGTCTCGATCGCCAAGAGCTATGACAAGCGCGCCGTCCTGACCGACGTGTCGGTGTCGGTCGGGCGCGGCGAGGTGATCGGGCTGCTCGGTCCCAATGGTGCCGGCAAGACGACCTGCTTCTATTCGGTGATGGGGCTGGTGAAGCCCGATGCCGGCCGGATCATGCTTGACGGACACGACATCACCGGCCTGCCGATGTACCGCCGCGCGATCCTGGGGCTCGGCTATCTGCCGCAGGAGACCAGCATCTTCCGCGGGCTGACGATCGAGAAGAACATTATGACGGTGCTCGAACTCGCCGAACCCGACCGGGCGGCGCGGGAGCGCAAGCTGGAAACGCTGCTGAGCGACTTCGGCCTGACGCGCCTCCGCACCGCGCCTGCGATGGGGCTGTCGGGCGGGGAGCGGCGGCGTGCCGAGATCGCCCGCGCATTGGCGGCCGAGCCGTCGATCATGCTGCTCGACGAGCCCTTCGCCGGCATCGACCCGATCTCGATCGCCGACATCCGCGACCTGGTGAAGGACCTGAAGCGCCGCGACATCGGCGTCCTTATCACCGACCACAATGTCCGCGAGACGCTCGAGATCGTCGACCGCGCCTACATCATCTATGACGGCCGCGTGCTGTTCAGCGGCAGCCCCGCAGAGCTGGTCGCCGACGCCAACGTTCGCCGCCTGTACCTGGGCGAGGGGTTCTCGTTGTAGGGCGATGGCGGAGCTTCGCCCCTTCCTCCCCTCTCCCACCGAGAGAGGGGCAAGCCGCGGAGCGGCGCGGGGTGAGGGTGAGCGCGCAACCATCGTTACCCTCACCCTTCCGGCGCTGCGCGCATCCTCCCTCTCCCAACGGGAGAGGAATAGGTGAGCCTCGCCCCCCGCCTCGACCTGCGCCAGACCCAGTCGCTGGTGATGACGCCGCAGTTGCAGCAGGCGATCAAGCTGCTGGCGCTCTCCAACCTCGAGATCGAAGGCGTGATCGCCGAGGAGATCGAGAAGAACCCGCTGCTCGCCACGGTGCGCGAGGATGAAGGGAGCGCCCCCGCGAGGCCCGAACCTGTGGCCGAACGGACCGAAACCGACGCACTGGTCGGCGGCACGGCAAGCCCCGACGAGCCGGCGCTCGACCTCGACTACGCGACGGAAAGCCACCAGGCGGACAGCGTCGCCGATGGCGGCGGCGGCTTAGACGGCTCGCTGTCGGGCGGCGCGCGGTCGCTGGGCGAGGACGGCCCCGATCTCGACGCCTTCGCCAACCCGGACCTCTCGCTGGCCGACCACCTGATGACGCAGGCG
Source organism: Sphingomonas bacterium (assembly GCF_903644135.1). GTDB lineage: Bacteria > Pseudomonadota > Alphaproteobacteria > Sphingomonadales > Sphingomonadaceae > Sphingomonas. The sequence continues at coordinate 4,597 of NZ_CAHJXA010000062.1, forward strand.
GGCGCGGCGTTCAGCGACGCCGACCGCTTCGTCGCTGCCCACCTGATCGACCAGATCGACGAAGCGGGGTATCTCACCGCCTCGCTGCTCGACATCGCCACCCGGCTCGGCGTGCCGCTCGTCCGGGTCGAGGCGGTGCTGGCGACGGTGCAGACCTTCGACCCCACCGGAGTCGGCGCGCGCGACCTGGCCGAGTGTCTGACGCTGCAGGCCAAGGAGGCCGATCGCTACGATCCCTGCATGGCGCGGCTGCTCGTCAATCTCGACCTGCTCGCACGCGGCGACCTCGCGCGGCTGAAGCGCATCTGCGCCGTCGATGACGAGGACATGGCCGACATGATCCGCGAGCTGCGCGGTTACGACCCCAAGCCCGGCTGCCGCTTCGGCGGCGCGCCCTGCCAGACGGTGGTGCCCGACGTCTTCGTGGCCCGCACCCGCGGTGGCTGGTCGGTGGAACTCAACGCCGCGACCCTGCCCCGCGTACTGGTTGACCGCCGCTATCATGCGCAACTCGGAGCTGGGGCAAGCGACAAGGCGTCCAAGGCGTGGCTAGGCGACATGCTCGCCAGCGCCAACTGGCTGGTCAAGGCGCTCGACCAGCGCCAGCGCACCATCGTCAAGGTCGCGACCGAGATCGTCCGCCAGCAGGAGGCGTTCTTTCTCCACGGCGTCGCCCATCTGAAGCCGATGACGCTGGCGCGTGTCGCCGAGGCGATCGAGATGCATGAGTCGACCGTCAGCCGCGTCACCTCCAACAAATACCTGTCCTGCGCGCGCGGGCTGTTCGAGCTGAAATATTTCTTCACCTCGGCAATTGCCGCGGCGGACGGCGGCGAGGCGGTGTCGGCGGCAGCGGTGAAGAGCGCCATCCGCGCGCTGATCGCCGGCGAGGGTAACGGCATCCTGTCCGACGACACGTTGGTCGAGCGGCTCCAGGCCAAGGGCTTCGACATCGCCCGGCGCACGGTCGCCAAGTATCGCGAGGCGATGGGGATCGGCAGCTCGGTCCAGCGCCGCCGCGCCCGCGCCCTGGAAGGGGCCTGAGCGACCGCCGTGTGACGCGCTTTTCACTTCAGCGGCGACACTAACGGTTGCAATGCCGCCGCCCGCGACGCCATCTAGGCGGGATGCTGCGGCAATATGAACTGGTCGATCGGGTCCTGGACTATGACCCCGCCGCCGACGAGGCGCTGCTCAACCGCGCCTATGTCTTCTCGGTCAACGCGCATGGGACGCAGAAGCGCGCGTCGGGGGACCCTTATTTCAGTCACCCGATCGAGGTGGCGGGTATCCTGACCGAGCTGCACCTCGACGACGAGACGATCGCCACCGCGATCCTGCACGACACGGTCGAGGACACCGTCGCCACCCCGCAGGAGATCGACCGGCTGTTCGGCAGCAACGTCGCCCGGCTGGTCGATGGCGTTACCAAGCTGTCCAAGATCGAGGCGCAGACCGACACCGAGCGCGCCGCCGAGAACCTGCGCAAGTTCCTGCTGGCGATGTCCGACGACATCCGCGTTCTGCTGGTGAAGCTTGCCGACCGCCTGCATAACATGCGCACGCTGCACTTTATCGCCAAGCCGGAGAAGCGCCGCCGCATCGCTCGCGAGACGATGGACATCTACGCTCCCCTCGCCGAGCGGATCGGCATGTACGAGTTCATGAAGGAGATGCAGACGCTCGCCTTCGCGCAGCTGGAGCCGGAGGCGTACGAGTCGATCACCCGCCGGCTCGACCAGCTCAAGCAGGGGGGTGGCGACCGGATCGCCAAGATCGCGTCAGGCCTGACGCTGCTTCTGCGCCGTGCCGGGCTCGACGCCGAGGTGTCGGGGCGCGAGAAGCATCCCTATTCGATCTGGCGCAAGATGCAGGAGCGTCACATCAGCTTCGAGCAGCTCTCCGACGTGATGGCGTTCCGCGTCGTCGTGCCGAGCGTCGAGGAATGTTACCGCACGCTGGGCGTCATCCATGGCCGCTGGCCGATGGTGCCGGGGCGGTTCAAGGATTACGTCTCAACGCCCAAGCGCAACGGCTATCGCTCGCTCCACACCAGCGTCATCCACAGCGACAATGCGCGCATCGAGGTGCAGATCAGGACGCCGGAGATGCACGCCGAGGCCGAGTTCGGGTTGGCCGCGCACTGGGCTTACAAGGAGGGCAAGCCGCGCGCCGACCCGGTCGGCAACGGCCGCCACAGCTGGATCGCCGACCTGGTCGAGATCCTCGACACCGCCGCCAGCCCGGAGGAGCTGCTCGAACATACCCGCATGGCGATGTATGCCGACCGCATCTTCGCGTTCACGCCCAAGGGCGAGCTGATCCAGCTGCCCAAAGGCGCGACGCCGATCGACTTCGCCTATGCCGTCCACACCGACCTCGGCGACCAGACGGTGGGGGCCAAGGTCAACGGCCGCGTCGTACCGCTGCGCACACCGATCGAGAACGGCGATCAGGTGCAGATTCTGCGCTCCAAGGGGCAGGAGCCGCAGCCGGGCTGGCTGACCTTCGCCATTACCGGCAAGGCGCTGGCCGCGATCCGCCGTCATCTGCGCGGCAAGGAACGCGAGGAGAGCGTGAGGCTCGGCCGCAAGCTGTACGACGACATCGTCGCACGGCTGCCGGCGAGCCTCGCCCATGACGCGCTGCCCCACACGCTGCAGCGGCTGAAGCTCGCCGACGAGGCGGCGCTGATGATCGCGATCGCGCGGCGCACCCTGCCCGACGCGGCGGTGATGGAGGCGCTGATGCCCGGCTCGACCGGGGCCGATGTCGCCCACGCGCTGGCACCGCAGTCGAGCGCGATCTCGATCAAGGGGCTGACCCCCGGCGTCGCCTATGACCTCGCCACCTGCTGCCATCCGGTGCCGGGCGACCGCATCGTCGGGCTGCGCCGGCCCGATGCGGGGATCGAGGTCCACACGATTGACTGCAAGCTGCTCGGCGACCTTGCCGAGCGCACCGACAGCGAGACCGACTGGATCGACATCGCCTGGGGCGACAAGATCGCGGGCGCGGTGGCGCGCGTCCAGGTCGAGGTGAAGAACCAGCCGGGCGCGCTCGGGCTGCTCGCGACCGTGATCGGCGCGCACAAGGCCAACATCATCAACCTGCGCCTCGACAGCCGCGACACCAGCGTCCACACCAACGTCATCGACGTTGAGGTCCATGACCTTCACCAGCTGATGCGCCTCATCGCTGCGCTGCGCGCTGCCGATGTCGTCAACGCGGTCGAGCGGGTCTGAGGCACATTCCAAGGTGACGAGGCCGCTCGCGGTGGGTAATCAGCGGGCCATGCAGCGCCCGGCCCTGTCGATCGTCATCCCCTGCTACAACGAGGCGGATTGCCTGGCGACGCTCCACGCCCGGGTCGCGGCGGCGGCGCGGGCGGCGGTAGGCGAGGATTTCGAGATCCTGCTGATCAACGACGGGTCGCGCGACGACAGTTGGCGGATCATGCAGCGGCTGAGCGAGGACGATCCGCATCTGGTGGCGATCAACCTGTCGCGCAATCACGGCCATCAACTGGCGCTGACCGCCGGGCTCGACCTGTGCATCGGCGAGCAGGTGCTGATCATCGACGCTGACCTTCAGGACCCGCCGGAACTGCTGACCGACATGCGCCGGACGATGGCGGAGCAGGAGGCGGACGTGGTCTATGCCGTGCGCCGCAAGCGGGCCGGCGAGACGCTGTTCAAGCGGGTGACGGCGGCGGTGTTCTACCGCCTGCTCGACCGGCTGACCGACACCACCATCCCGCTCGACACCGGCGACTTCCGGCTGATGAGCCGGCGCGCGCTCGATGCGTTGCTGTCCTTGCCCGAGCAGGCGCGCTTCATCCGCGGCATGGTCGCCTGGATCGGCTTTCGCCAGGTGCCCTTCGCCTATGATCGCGCCGAGCGCCATGCGGGCGAGACCAACTATCCGATCGGCAAGATGGTGCGGCTCGCGCTCGACGCGGTGACCGGCTTCTCGACCGCGCCGCTGCGGTTCGCCAGCCATGCCTCGGTGATGCTGGCGGGGGCGTCGCTGCTGCTGCTCTTCTATATCGGTTGGGGCTATTTTCGCGGGTCGCCGGTGCAGGGCTGGACGTCGACGATGCTGGTCGTCGTGGTGCTGAGCGCGATCCAGATGTTCGTGCTCGGCATGATCGGCGAGTATCTTGGCCGGCTCTACGTCGAATCGAAGCGGCGGCCCCTGTATCTCGTCGCCGACGTCGCCGGGCAGGTGCGCGGCCGCGCCAGCCTGGGGTTCAAGGCCGGGCAGGACTAGCCGATGGCCACCGCCAGCCTGTCCTCCGGCAAGGGTCATCGGGACGAGAACTTCCCGGTGGCGAGCTGGCTGCTCGCCAGGCGTCACCGCGCGCCGGTGATAGCCTTCTACCGCTTCGCCCGCGCCGCCGACGACCTCGCCGACCACGAGACCGCGCCGGCGGCGGAGAAGCTGCGCCAGCTCGCCGCGATGCGCCGCGGCCTGGACGGGGCGAGCGGCGGCGCGGCGGAGGCGTTGGCGTTGCGCGAGGTGCTCGACGACGCAGGCTTGAGCGACGTTCATGCGCGGGACCTGCTCGACGCGTTCGAACAGGATGTGACGGTCAACCGCTATGCCGACTGGGCCGGGCTGATCGATTATTGCCGGCGGTCGGCGATGCCGGTCGGTCGCTTCGTCCTCGATGTGCATGGCGAGGATCGCGCCGCCACCTGGCCGGCGTCGGATGCGCTGTGCGCGGCGTTGCAGATCGTCAATCACCTCCAGGATTGCGGCAAGGATTACCGCGAGCTCGACCGCGTCTACCTGCCCGCCGACGTGATCGCCGCCGCCGGCGCGCGGATCGACGATCTGGGCGCTGCCAAGGCTTCGCCAGCGCTGCTCGCCACGATCCGCGATGCCGCGCGTCGTACGCGCGCACTGTTGGTCGAGAGCGCGCCCTTTGCAGGGCTGATCCGCGACCGCCGCCTCGCGGCCGAGGTTGCGGTGATCCAGCGGCTGGCCGAGGACCTGACGGAGCGGCTGCTGACGCGCGATCCGCTTAGCGAGCGCGTCCACCACCGCGCGCCCGAGGCGCTTCGGCTCGCCGCCGGCCCGGCGCTGCGCCAACTGGTCAGGCGGCGATGAACCGCAAAAACACTCCCGCCCAGCTGCAGGGCACAGCTTCGGGCAGCAGCTTCTACGCGGGGATGCGCGTGCTCCCCAAGGCGGAACGCGAGGCGATGTACGCCATCTATGCCTTTTGCCGCGCGGTCGACGACATCGCCGACGACCAGCATGGCGACCGTAGCGACCGGGCCGGCCAGCTGGACGCCTGGCGCGCCGACATCGCCTCGCTCTACGCCGGCGGACCGCCCGGCCGCGCGGCGCTGGTAGCAGAGGCGGTGCATCGCTTCGGGCTCCTCAAGGTCGATTTCGATGCGGTAATCGACGGCATGGCGATGGACGTCGCCGGTGATATCCGCTGGCCGCCCGCCGCCGAGCTGGACCTGTATTGCGACCGCGTCGCCTCCGCGGTCGGGCGGCTGTCGGTGCGCGTGTTCGGGATGGACGAGGCACCGGGGCGGGCGCTCGCCTATCATTTGGGCCGCGCGCTCCAGCTCACCAACATCCTGCGCGACATCGACGAGGATGCGGGTATCGGCCGTGTCTACCTGCCGCTGGAGGGACTGACCGGAGCCGGCATCGCCCTCACCACCCCCGCCGAGGTGACCGCCGACCCGCGCATCGACGCAGTGGCGCGGGCGATGGCGGCGGAGGCGGACGGGCATTATGTCCAGGCACGCGCGATCCTGGCGCGGCGGCCGCACGGCCATCTGCTCGCGCCGCGGCTGATGGCGACGGCCTATGGCAAGGTGCTGGCGCGGATGAAGGCGGTCGGCTGGCAGGCACCGCGCCACCGCGTGAGGGTGTCCAAGCTGGGGCTGGTCTGGACCGCGTTGCGGCTTAGCCTGGCGCGCTGACCGCCGCATGAGGTTCGCGCGGGCGACGGTCGCCGGAGCCGGCCTCGCCGGCCTGTCGGCAGCGGTGGCGCTGGTCCGCGCCGGG
>NZ_CAHJXA010000063.1 GCF_903644135.1 Sphingomonas bacterium
GCCCGCCGCACCGGGGCTGCCGCGCGACTTCACCGCGCTCGTCGCGCTGCTGGAGGGGAAGGGGCAGCACGCGATGGCGGCGTCGCTCCACCTGCGGGCGAGCGTGGTGCGCTATGCGCCGCCGGAGCTGGTGCTCAGCGGCGCCCGGCCGCTGCCCGACCGCTTCGCCGCCGACGTTGCCGAGGCGCTGAAGCGTGCCACCGAAACCAACTGGCGGGTCACGACCAGCGACGTGGAGGGCGCACCGACGCTGCGCGAGAGCCACAAGGCGGCGGAAGCGGCGGCGCGCGACGCGATCCTGGCGACGCCGGTCGTCCGCGCGGCGATGGTGGCGTTCCCCGGGGCCGAGCTGGAAAGCTGGCCGATGCCGTCCCCCGACCCATCCCCGATCGACCAAAGGAGTGCGATGTGAAGAACCTCGACGAGATCATGGCCATGGCGCAGAACGTCCAGGCCGAGCTGCAGAAGGCGCAGGCGAGCCTCGACACGATCGAGGTCGAGGGCGCGGCCGGCGGCGGCCTGGTCAAGGTCCGCGCCTCGGCCAAGGGGCGGATCATCGGCCTCAGCATCGACGACACGCTGATGGTGGCGAGCGAGAAGCAGATGCTGGAGGATCTGGTCGTCGCCGCGTTCAACGACGCCCGCGCCAAGGCCGACGCGGTGTCGGGGGCGGAGATGTCGAAGATGTCGGCCGGTATCCCGTTGCCGCCGGGTTTCAAGCTGCCGTTCTAGGCGCAGCGCGCACGCCGCCAGCAAGCTGGCGTCGAGACGCGCCAGCCCGGCCGGCGTCGCGCAGCGACGGTCGACGGCGCGGGCTTTGCCCGCGCTGGAGTAATTGTTCGTTAGAGAACGCGGTGCGATTGGCAGAACGCGATCGTAAAGCATCCAGGTGATACAGAGTAATCATGCGCCCCAGCCGCTCTTGCTCTCAGGTTGTGCTTTGGCTCTTGCTCCTTCTGAGCCCGCTTGGCGCGCCCTTGATGGGTGCTGTTATCGCGCACTGCCCGCCTGATCCATTGCTAACGCCAACAGGGCCGTTCGCGCTGGGGATGTCTTATTGCGGCATCAATCGGCCGATTGAGCATCTTTATCAACATGCCATTATGGTCTCCATATTGCCAATGGCAGTTGCCGGACCATTCTTCGGCACGTTGATCACTGCTGTTTGGTGGTTGTCAGCGCTGGTTAGTGCCGGAGGCTGCGTCTGGTCTCTTTGGCGTGCAGTAAGAGCGGCTATCAGCGAATAACCTCGGGCGACTGATTCTGAGCATAGGCTGCTATACCTATAAAATCACCGCAAACACCCATCCAACCCACCCCGCCGAACCACGCCAACATACCGCGCCAGCACATTGCCGTGCGAGCGCACGAAGCCATGCGGGTCGATCGCCGCGCGCTTTTTGGGGAGCGGCAGCACCGCCGCGATGCGGCCCGCCTCGGTCGGCGTCAGGTGGCTGGCGTCGTGGCCGAAATAGCGCTGGGAGGCGGCGTTCGCGCCATAGGTGCCGATGCCGGTCTCGGCGATGTTGAGGTACACCTCCATGATCCGCCGCTTGCCCCACAGCGCCTCGATCAGGACGGTGAAATACGCCTCCACCGCCTTGCGCGGGTAGCCGCCGCCCTGGAACAGGAACGCGTTCTTGGCGGTCTGCTGGCTGATGGTCGAGCCGCCGCGGATGCGCCCGCCCTTCTCGTTGCGATAGACCGCGCCCTCGATCGCCTTGAAGTCGAAGCCGTGGTGCATGCAGAAGTGCCCGTCCTCGCCGGCGATCGCCGCGCGCGCCATCGCCGGGTCCATGCGGCTGAGCGGCATCCAGCTCTTGGCGACGCCATGACCGCCGATCACGTCGCCCAGCATGGTGGCTGTGAACGGCGGCGGCACGAAGCGGTACAGCCCGACCCACAGCACCGTCACGGCGACGAACACCAAGGCACCCTTGAGCAGCCAGCGGAGAAGGCGGATCATGCGCCCGCTTGTATCGCCACTTCCGTCCGCAACGCCAGCACCGCGCGCGCCGCGTCGACGCCGGTCTGGTAGGCACCGTGCGCGGTCGAGAAGTCGGTGCGCGAGCAGGCCTCGCCCGCGAAGAACAGGCGGTCGTCGACCGGCTCGGCCAGCACCTGGCGCTCGCCCGCGCGGCTGACCAGCGCGTGGGAATAGCTGCCGCCGATGAACGGCTCGTGCCGCCAGCGGGTCGCGGCGAGGGGGTGAAGGCGCGCGCGCCAGTCGCTCCCCAGCAGCGCGACCAGTTCGTCGACCGCAAAGGCGCAGGCGGCGTGCTCATCCTCCAGCGCCTCGGCGCAGTCGCCGCCGAAGAAGCTCTCAACGATCGGCCAGCCGAACGGCGACAGGCGATGGCTGGCGGTGCAGACGCGGTTCGGATCGCCGACCAGATGCGCGTGCGCCGGCCAGTCCGGACGGTCGACGGCGATGAACACCTTGTCGGCCAGCCCGAGCGGCAGCGCCGCGGCGGCATCCTGCTTGTCGGGCAGCGGCGGGTCGAAGACGATCGCGCCCAAGGTCGCGCTGGGCATGCAGACGATCGCCCGCTCCGCCGCGATCGTGCCGACATCGGTCTCGATCAGCAGCGTGCGCCCGCGATGGTCGATCCGCCTGACCGGTGTGCCGAGCCGGACGGAGCCGCGCGCATGACTGGCGATCAGCGTGCCATAGCCCTCGACCACCGCCCAGTTGTCGTCATCCGAAGCGTCGTCATAGGCGTGCCAGTCGTGAAGCGACACGTCGCGGAGCTGCGCGCCATTGGCGTAACCCGAGATCGCGTCGAGCATCGGCCGCCAGCGCGGATCGGCGGGGATGCTGGCCAGCGACCGGTCGGGTCCCGCCGCGGCCTTGTAAGCGGCCTGTTGCCAGCCGCCAAAGGCTTCGCCGAACGCGCGCTGATCGTCGGCGGGAAAGCCGAGGTCCTGCCATTGCTCGTGCCAGTGCGGCGATGAGCGATCGACGGCCAAACCCTCGCGTTCGGCAATGCCGGTCCAGGGATTGCGGCTCGCCGAGTGTAGCCAGCCGCAGCCCAAATCGACATGGCGGTCATCGAGCAACGGCACCACCCAGTCGGGCAGCGCCGCATCAGTCGCCACCAGCGACGACAGCGCCATGCTATGCGCACGGCCGCCAAGCCGACCCTTGGCCTCGACCAGCAGGACATCCTCGCCGGCATCGTGGAGCGTCCGCGCCGCCGCGATCCCGGCCGCACCGCCGCCGATGACGACGGTGCCCGTCACCTCAGGCGGCGGCGAGCAGCCGCTTGTCGCCGGCGATCCGCATCATCGCCTTTTGCAGCTTCTCGAACGCACGCACCTCGATCTGGCGGACGCGTTCGCGCGACACGCCATAGACCTGCGACAGCTCCTCCAGCGTCTTGGGGTCGTCGGTCAGCCGCCGCTCGGTCAGGATGTGCTTCTCACGGTCGTTGAGGTCGTCCATCGCCGAGACCAACATGCCGTGGCGGACACTGGTCTCCTGCTCCTCGGCGACGATCTGGTCCTGCAGCGGCGCGTCGTCCTGCAGCCAGTCCTGCCACTGGCCTTCGCCGTCCTCGTTCATCGAGACGTTGAGCGATGTGTCGCCGCCCATCGCCATGCGGCGGTTCATGCTGACCACGTCGCTCTCGGCGACGCCCAGATCGGTGGCGATCTTGGCGACGTTCTCCGGCGACAGATCGCCATCCTCGAAGGCGTCGAGCTTCGACTTCATCCGGCGCAGGTTGAAGAACAGCTTCTTCTGCGCCGCGGTGGTGCCCATCTTAACCAGCGACCAGCTGCGCAGGATATATTCCTGAATCGACGCGCGGATCCACCACATCGCATAGGTGGCGAGGCGGAAGCCGCGGTCGGGCTCGAACTTCTTCACGCCTTGCATCAGCCCGATATTGCCCTCCGAGATCAGCTCGGACGTCGGCAGGCCATAGCCGCGATAGCCCATCGCGATCTTGGCAACGAGGCGCAGATGGCTGGTGACGAGCTGCGCCGCCGCATCGGTGTCGCCATGCTCCTGAAAGCGCTTGGCGAGCATGAACTCCTGCTCGGGCTGCAGGAGGGGAAATTTCTTGATCTCCGACAGGTAGCGGTTGAGGCCCGCCTCGCTCCCGAGCGCGGGGATCGTCGCCGGGACATTGCTACGAGCTGCCATGATGTTCTCCCTTTCCTGGCGGAGAGTCGCGCCTCCCGCACTGCAGCGAAACGCGATGGTGTCTATACGTCAAGCCGGCTGAACAGTTCCTGCATATCGGCCGGCATTGGGCTGTCGAACGCCTTTCGCGTACCGCTCACCGGATGGATGAAGCCCAGGTGCGCTGCGTGCAACGCCTGACGGCGGAAACCCAATGTTGCCAGGATCGCCATTGAGGCCCCTCTTGCACGGCCATAGACCGGGTCGCCCAGCAGGGCATGGCCGATCGACGCCATGTGCACCCGCACCTGATGGGTGCGCCCGGTCTCCAGCCGGCACTCGACCAGCGCGGCATCGGCCAGCCGTTGCTCGGTGCGATAGTGCGTCACCGCGCGGCGGCCACCGGCGACGATCGCGATCTTCTTGCGGTTTTGCGGGCTGCGGGCCAGCGGGGCGTCGATCGTTCCGCTTGGCGGGGCCGGGATGCCGGTGGTGATCGCGCGGTAGCGGCGGTCGATGCTGTGGTCGTGGAACTGGCGGGCGAGGCCCTCATGGGCACGGTCGGTCTTGGCGGCGACCATCAGCCCCGACGTGTCCTTGTCGATGCGGTGGACGATGCCGGGCCGCGCCACGCCGCCGATACCCGACAGCGATCCGTCGCAATGGTGGAGCAGCGCATTGACCAAGGTGCCGTCGAGATTGCCGGCGGCAGGGTGGACGACCAGCCCGGCGGGCTTGTCGACGACGATCAGATGCTCGTCCTCGAAGGCGACGACCAGCGGAATGTCCTGCGCCTCGTTATGCGCGGGGGCAGGGGAGGGGACCGCGACCGCGAACACCTCGCCGGCCGTCGCCTTGATCGCCGGGTCGCGCGTCAGCGCCTCGCCTCGCGACACCGCACCGCTCGCGATCAACACCTTGAGCCGCTCGCGCGACAGCGTCGGCACCGCTTCCGCCAGCGCGCGGTCGAGCCGCCAGCCATGCGCGGCCGGCGCGATCGTCGCTTCGATGATGGCAACCCCCCGGTCCATGCTTTACTCCAGATGGCGATGGACGCGGGAATTTCAAGCGAGCTGGCGGCGGCGATCCTTGCCCATGCGGCGGCGTCGCCGGGCGTAGAGGTATGCGGGCTGCTGCTCGGCCGCAACGGCTGCGTGGACGAGGCGCGCGCCTGCCGCAACGTCGCGGCCGACCCGTCCCGCCGTTTCGAGATCGATCCTGCCGCGCTGCTCGCCGTCCACCGCGAGGCGAGGGCGGGCGGACCCGCGATCCTAGGCTGCTACCACTCGCATCCATCGGGCAGCGCCGAGCCGTCGGCGTGCGATGCGGTGGCGGCCGAGCCGAACGGCTGGATCTGGGTGATCGTCGCCGGCACCGATATACGGGCATGGCGCGCCGTTCCGCAGGGCGAGCGGCACGGCCGGTTCGACGCCGTGGCACTGCGCGACTGACGACCGCCGCTTGCGCACGCGACTCGCCCGCGCCACAAGCGGGCGACCCGTCAGGAACATCCTCCCATGCCCGTCACCCCCGTCGACTTCGCCAGCCTGCTCTGCTCGCGGCTGTGCCACGACCTGTTGTCGCCGGTGGGGGCGCTCAACAACGGGCTGGAGCTGCTTGCCGACGAGAAGGACGCGGCGATGCGCGAGCGGGTGCTGGAGCTGCTCGCCGAGAGCGCGCGGGCTTCGGCGAGCAAGCTAAAGTTCTTCCGGCTGGCGTTCGGCGCGGCGGGCGGCTTCGGCGCGACGATCGACCCGCGCGAGGCGCGCACCGCGATCGAGGGCCTGCTGGTCGATCACAAGCGGATCGAGCTCGGCTGGCTGGTCGAGGACGAGGTGATGCCCAAGGACGCGGTCAAGGTACTGATGAATCTGGCGCTGATCGCGATCGACGCGCTGATCCGCGGCGGCACGCTCGACATCGGTGCGGAGAGCCAGCAGGGCCGCATCGAGATCGCGGTGAAGATCGCCGGCCCGCGCCTCGTCCTCGATCCGGAGCTGCGCGCCACCCTGTCGGACGGCGAGAGCTTCGAGGGCGTCACCCCGCGCGCGGCCGGTGCCTTCCTGGTCCATTCGCTGGTCGCCGCCCAGGGCGGCAGCGTTCAGGTGTCGGAACCCGCCGACGGGGTGATGGTGTTCGGCGCGACACTTGCGGCCTGATCCCGGGCGCTGATCCGGTGCGGTAAACGTCGCTTTAACGCCTGTTCGTCCATGAGCCTCCGTAACGAGGGACATGCATGGACGATCTGCTGCAGGAATTCGTGTCGGAGACGCGCGAGACGCTGGAGGCGCTCGCGGGGGAGATCGTCGCATGGGAAAGCAACCCCACCGATCGCGCTCGGCTCGATGCGATCTTCCGCTTCGTCCACACCGTCAAGGGCAGCTGCGGCTTTCTCGACCTGCCGCGGCTGGCACGGCTGAGCCACGCCGCCGAGGACGTCCTGGCCGCGGTGCGCGACGGTGCGCGGGTGCCCGACACCGCCCTGGTCAACGCCGTCCTCGCCATCGTCGACCGGATCGGCGAGCTGGTCGAGGCGATCGATGCCGGCGTCGCGCTCGATGATTCGAGCGAGGACCTGCTGATCGCCGCGCTGGCCGAGGATGCCGCCCCGATCGCGCAGGCCGCGCAGCCCAGCTTCCAGCGTGGGGCCAGCCGCTCGATCCGCCTCAACGTCGACCTGCTCGACCGGATGATGAGCGGCATGTCCGACATGGTGCTGGCCCGCAACGAGCTGGCGCGCCGAATGCGCGACGCCGCGCCCGATCCGCAGAGCGAGGCGGCGCTGGAGCGGCTGTCGGCGACGGTGGCGGAGATGCGCGACACGGTGACCCGCACCCGGATGCAGCGCATCGAGGCGCTGTTCGCCGCGCTGCCGCGGATGGTGCGCGACACCGCCGCCGATGTCGGCAAGCAGGTGCTGCTGTCGATCGATGGCGGCGATGTCGAGCTGGACCGCGAAATGATCGAGCTGCTGCGCGACCCGCTGGTCCACATCGTCCGCAACTCGATCGACCACGGCATCGAGGCTCCTGGCAACCGCCGCGCCATCGGCAAGTCCGAAGCGGGTCGCCTCAGCATCTCCGCCCGCCAGTCGGGTAACCAGATCGTGGTCGAGGTCGGCGACGACGGGGCCGGCATCGACGTCGCGCGCATCGTCGCCAAGGCGATCCAGGCCGGGCTGTGCAGCGAGGCCGAAGCCGCCGCGATGAGCGACGCGGCGCGGCTGGAGCTGATCTTCGCGCCCGGCCTGTCGAGCCGCGACGCCGTCACCGCCCTGTCCGGCCGTGGGGTCGGCATGGACGTGGTGCGCTCCAACATCGAGCAGATCGGCGGCAGGGTCAGCCTGACCAACACGCCGGGACGCGGATTGTCGATCGCGATCAACGTGCCCTTGACGCTGTCGATCATCTCCACCGTTGTCGTCGGCGTCGAGGAGCAGCGTTTCGCCCTGCCGCGCCAGGCGATCGAGGAGATCGTCTCGACTCGCAACGATACGGTGCGGCTGGACCGGATCGGCGATGCCGCGATCGCCGCGGTGCGTGGCGAGCGGCTGCCGCTCGTGTCGCTGGCGGCCGTTCTCGGCGTGGCGGATCGCCTGCCGGCGATGCTGATGATCGTCGCCACCAGGCTGGGCCGCTATGCGCTTGGCATCGACACCGTTCTCGACACGGAGGAGCTGGTGATCAAGCCGGCGGCACCGGCGGTGATGGGATCGGGCATCTATGCCGGCCAGACGCTGCCCGACAGCGGCCTGCCGATGCTGCTGCTCGATGCGGCAGGCGTCGCCGCGGCGGCGGGGCTGAGCTTCGTCGAGGGCGTGCAGGAACAGGACGATGCCGCCCCGGTCGAGGAGGAAACGGCGGTGCTCGCGCTGATGTTCGATGATCTCGACGGACGCCGCCGCGCCGTCGCGCTCGCCACCGTCGATCGGGTCGAGACCGTCCCGGCCGCCGCCATCCAGCCAAGCGGCGAGCGCATGTATCTGACCGTCAACGGCGAACTGCTGCCGCTGCATCTGGTCGGCACCGTCGATCCGGGCCTCGACGCCTCGGTCTTGCGGCTCACCGACGGCGAGCGCGACATCGGCTATGTCATCGCCGAACCGATCGACATCGTCGCGCTGCCCGCGTCGATCTCGCCCGTGCCCGGCGACGGCTTCACCGCCGGCATCGCCATGATCGACGAGATGCCGGTCGAGTTGATCGACGTCCACGCGCTGTTCGCCGCGCAGGAGATCGCGCCGGCCGCGCGGCCGCTGTGCCTGCTCCACGCCGATGGCGAGGGCTGGATGGCCGGCTTCCTCAAGCCGGCGCTGGAGGCGGCCGGCTATCGCTGCGTCACCCGCGTGCCGGCCGGCCAGCGCGCCGTCCTGGCGCTGGCGATGGACGACGCGTCGCCGCCGGACGACCTGCCGACCATCCGCCTGCGCCGGGATCGCGGCGGCAGCGATGGCAGCATCTATCGCTATGACCGCGAGGCGGTGGTCGCCGCGCTGGCCGACACACTGGCAGGCGGTCGCCTGATCGCGGGAGGAAGCCGATGAGCGTGTTGTTCCTGATCGCGACGATCGCCGGGCGCACCGTCGCGATCGACACCCATCATATCGACGCGGTTGTCGACCTGACCGACCTGGTCTCGATCCCGCGCACCAGCCCCGCGATCCGCGGACTGGCGGCACTGCGCAGCCGGGTGGTGACGGTGATCGACACCGCCCTTGCGCTGGGCCTCGCGCCGATGTCGGCCGAGGCGCGGCGGGCGATCACGGCGCGGATCGACGGTCATTCCTACGGCTTCCTCGTCGAGGCGCTGGAGGATGTCGCCTCGTTCGAGCCGCAGGCCCTGTCGCTGGGCCTCGCGCTCGATCGCGGCTGGCGGTTGGCGGGCCGGGGCATCGTCGAGCGCGACGGCAAGCCGATCCTGATCCTCGACCTCGCCGCGCTGCTGCCCTCGCCGGCGGCATTGGCGGCGTAAAATCTCCGCATCTTAACCGCACCCTTACCGGTGCCCGGCCATGATGGCGTCAGCAAGCGTGAAAGGCTGTTTCGATGAAGACGTGTCTGGTGGTCGACGATTCGAAGGTGATCCGCAAGGTCGCGCGCCACATCCTCGAAACGCTCGACTTCACGGTCAGCGAGGCGAGCGACGGTCGCGAGGCGCTCGACCAGTGCCTGGCTTCGCCGCCCGACGTGATCCTGCTCGACTGGAACATGCCGGTGATGAGCGGCATGGATTTCCTGCGCGCGCTGCGCGGCTCAACCGTGCCGACCCGCCCCAAGGTCGTGTTCTGCACCACGGAGAACGGCATGGCCTATATCCGTGCGGCGATCGAGGCGGGTGCCGACGAATATGTGATGAAGCCGTTCGACCGCGACACGCTGGAGAGCAAGCTGCAGATCGTCGGCGTCGCCTGACCGGACACGGGCGGTGAGCGCCTCCCCTTCTGCGGCCGCCTTGCCCGCATCGACACCGTATCGCGTCCTCATCATCGACGATTCGGCGGTGGCGCGCGCGATCATGGCGCGGGCGATCACCGCCAGCGGCGAGGGCGTGGTGGTGCAGGCGGTACCCACCGTGGCTGCCGCGATGGCATTCCTTGCTACGGGTACCGTCGAGTTCATCCTGCTCGACATCAACCTGCCGGGGGTGGACGGACTGACCGCGCTGCCCGACCTGCTCGTCGCCGCTCCGGGCGCGAAGGTGGTGGTGGTGTCGTCCGCTGCCGAGGGCATCCAGGCGCTCGCGCTGGGCGCGGCGGAGGTGCTGGCCAAACCCGGCCCCGCCGATTACACCCGGCGCTTCTCCGCGACGCTGGTCGACACGCTGACCCGCTTGAGCGCGCCCGCCGGCACGGCCGTGCCGTCCCGCGCCACCGCCGCCAAGCCGCTTGAGCCCATTCCTGCGTCGCGCAAGTCGCAGTCGATCGTACCGCCGCCGTCGCCAACCAGCGCGGACTTCGATCTGGTCGCGATCGGTGCCTCGACTGGCGGCATCCATGCGCTCAGCCTGTTGCTGCGGGAGATTCCCGCCTCATGCCGCGTGCCGATCCTCATCACCCAGCATCTGCCCGCCAGCTTCATGCCCTATTTCGCGGCCCAGCTTACCGTGCTCGCCGGGCGACCGTGCGACGTCGCGATCGATCGGCTGCGGGTCCGGCCCGGTCGGATGGTCGTCGCGCCGGGCGATGCGCACATGGTTGGCGTGCGGCTGCCCGATGGCGGCACCGCGATCCGGCTGTCCCATGATCAGGCGGCGAGCGGCTGCCTGCCGTCGGTCGATCCGATGCTTACCTCGCTGGTCGCGATCCATGGCAATCGCCTGCTGACGATCATCCTCAGCGGCATGGGTCGCGACGGGTCGGACGGCGCGCGCGCCGCTCATGCCGTCGGCGGCTGCGTCGTGGCGCAGGACAGCGCCAGCTCCGTCGTTTGGGGAATGCCCGGCGCGGTCGTCGCGGCCGGCGCGG
>NZ_CAHJXA010000064.1 GCF_903644135.1 Sphingomonas bacterium
GCGCGCAGGCGATCCATGCCGGCCCGGGCCGCGCCGCCATATTGTTCGGACCGGAGCGGTCGGGCCTCGCCACCGACGACGTCGCGCTGGCGCGCACCATCATCACCGTGCCGATCAACCCGGATTTCGGCAGCCTCAACCTTGCCCAGGCGGTGATCCTGGTCGCCTATGAATGGTCCAAAACGCTTTCGTCGAGCGAGGGGGGGCTGGCGCAACCGCCCGAGGTCGCGCTCGACCCGCCCGCTCCGCAGGAGGAGCTGGACGGCATGATCGACCAGCTCGATGCACTGCTCTGCACCACCGGCTTCTTCTTCCCGCCCGAGCGCACCGTCACCGTCCGCCACACGCTGCGCACGCTGCTGACCAAGCCGGGCTGGTCGAGCCAGGAGGTCCGCACCGTTCGCGGCGTGCTGTCGGCGCTGGGCGGAGCGAAGCGGCCAAGGGGTTGATCCCGCATGCTTGACTCCGGGTCGCCCGTGCGCCATGCGCCGCGGCTTCGCGAATGGCCCCGCACTCCGGTGAAGCGGTGGCCCTGCCCGGTCCGTCAGGATCGCCAGCAGGCGGGAACCGGATAGCGCTCGCCCCCTCACCGGTGCGGGTTCGTTGTTGGCATTGCAAAGGAATTATCATGTCGAAGCGCGCCAGCGCCAAGTACAAGCTCGACCGGCGGATGGGCGAGAACATCTGGGGTCGCCCCAAGAGCCCGGTCAACAAGCGCGAATACGGCCCCGGCCAGCATGGTCAGCGCCGCAAGGGCAAGGTGTCGGACTTCGGCATCCAGCTGCGCGCCAAGCAGAAGCTCAAGGGCTATTACGGCGACGTCACCGAGAAGCAGTTCCGCGCCTGCTACACCGAGGCCGCCAGGATGAAGGGCGACACCAGCCAGAACCTGATCGGCCTCCTGGAGCAGCGGCTCGACATGATCGTCTACCGCGCCAAGTTCGCGCCGACGATCTTCGCCGCGCGCCAGCTGGTCAGCCACGGTCATGTCCGCGTCAACGGCACCAAGTGCAACATCGCCAGCCGCCGCTGCTTCATCGGCGACGAGATCACGCTGGGCGGCAAGGCGCAGGAGATGGCGCTGGTGATGGAGG
This sequence comes from Sphingomonas bacterium, assembly GCF_903644135.1. GTDB lineage: Bacteria > Pseudomonadota > Alphaproteobacteria > Sphingomonadales > Sphingomonadaceae > Sphingomonas. The sequence continues at coordinate 1,095 of NZ_CAHJXA010000064.1, forward strand.
CGCAGAGCCTCGCCGAGCGCGAGATCCCCGATTACGTCGCACCCGACGGCACCGCCAAGGCGACCTTCATCCGCGTGCCGACGCTCGATGAGGTGCCTTATCCGGTGAAGATGGAGCCCAATCTCGTCGTCGAGTTCTACTCGCGCTGATGCGCGAGTAGAACAAGCAGAGGTTTGGCTCGGCCGGCGACGCTCGAGCGTCGTACGACGTCACGGTTTCGCCGCGATGGCCGCCGGCTTGCCTCGCGTCGGCGTGGATGTCAGAAACAGGCATGTCCGGCCGCTCGATCGTCAAGCCCCCTCCCCCAGAATGGGCACACCACAAGGCGGTGTGGATCGGCTTCCCCAGCCATCCTGAACTCTGGGCCGACGACCTGGCCCCGGCGCGCGCGGAGGTTGCCGCGTTCGCCCGCGCGGTCGATGCCGGCGGCAAGGGCGAACGCGTCCTGCTGGTCGCGGCCGACGAGGAGGCGGCAGCCGCAGCCCGCGCCGCCGCGCCGTTCGCCGATGTGGTGGTCGAGCCGTTCGGCGACATCTGGTTGCGCGACACCGGCCCGATCATACTCGGCGACGGCAGTGCGCGGCTGTTCGCGTTCAACGGCTGGGGCGGCAAATACGACCTGCCGGGCGACGACAGCGTCGGCGCAGGCCTTGCCGGCCAGCGCGGCAAGCGCGCGGTGCGGTGTGACTGGGTGCTGGAGGGCGGCGCGATCGATGGCGACGGGGCGGGCCGCGTCGTCACCACCCGCCAGTGCCTGCTCAATCCCAACCGCAATCCCTATCTGTCGCAGGCGGAGATCGAGGCGCGGCTGGCGACCGATCTGGGGCTGACCGAGATCGCCTGGCTGGGCGACGGCCTGGTCAACGACCATACCGACGGCCATGTCGACAACCTCGCCCGCTTCGTCGGCGAGGGGCGAGTGGCGATCCCGGTCGGCGGCGACAATGATCCCAACTGGCAGGTCTACCAGCACGCCGCCAACGATGCCCGCGCCGCCGGATTGCAGGTGGTGCCGCTCCCCTCTCCCGGCCGGGTGTTGCGCGACGAGGAGATCGTGCCGGCGAGCTACATGAATTTCTACATCGGCAACGCCGCGGTGGTGGTGCCGCTCTACGGGTCGGGCGAGGACGCGGCGGCGGTGACGGCGATCGGTGCGCTGTTCCCGGATCGCCAGGCGGTGGGCCTGCGCGCCGACCACATCCTGACCGGCGGCGGCAGTTTCCACTGCATCAGCCAGCAGATACCGGGGTAGCGATGGCGAACGATCCTCCCCTGCGCGTCGCGATGATCCCGGTCACGCCGCTCCAGCAGAACTGCACGCTGTAAAGGGTGAGTAAGGGCAGCGCGGGAGGGCTGACGCCTCTCGTCTAAATACGCCCATGAGATACCGCGAGATCGTAGAGGCGATCACCGCCGAGAAGGCCCAAAAGGCCGCACAGAAACGCGCCAAGGCGCACCAGAAGTTCACCGACGCGCAGCGCAAGAAATCGGACGCGGCGCAGCGGTATCAGGACCAGCTTCGCAAGGCGAACGACACCCAGCGCGACGCGCAGGCGACGATGCGGTCGGCATGACGCACGCGAATATCGCGGCGGCGATGGCAGGGGTGGTATAAGATGCTCATGGCATCGAACCTACCCACCTACACGGACACGATCAGTCAGCGCCGCTGGAAAGCGGAGATGATGGACTGGCTCGACGGCTTTCGCTTCACGCACGCGATCACGCTGGTGTGGAACCGGAGCGTCGGACTGGATCGTGCGCGTGAGGACTTGAAGCTGCTGATGCGCGAAGCCGATCAGCGGCTGGTGAGTTCGCGGTTCAACAAGGTGCCTTCGCAGTATCGCACGAAGGCGCTGTTCTGCTTTGAAGGACAGCGGCACGACCATGTTCATGTTCACTCGTTGTGGAAAGCCCCACCGGGCAAGTGGTTCGCGCTCGGCAAGATGTTCCCGGGGAAGCGGGGTGGTCTCTGGAACGAGGTCGTGCCGAGCGGTTCGTATGATGTCGAGGCTTGTAGCTGGCACGGCGGCAACGCCGAGATCACCGGCTACGCCTTGAAGCAACAGCACCGGTTCTCTGATCCGGCGCTCATGGTCTGGGCGGACGAGTTTCATCCCGCCCGTTGACCCCACCTCGAAACGACCGGATGCTGTGTCCAGTGGCGGTCAGATCGAGGCGGACATTGCCAGCCTGAATAGCGGATCGTTCACCCCGAACGGACCGCAAAGTGGAGTATTGCTTATGAGGCATGAACTGGAACACGGCGATGGATAACTTTCCCGACGCAAGCCAGCTTCAACATCTGGTTGACGACACGCTCATGCAGGTATGCCTCGATCCCTACAGCACGCAGTTCCACTTCGAGCGAAACCGGATCATGTCCGAGCTATCGGTCGAGCAGGTCGAACCCGATGGGACCACATGGTCATATAGCTGCGTCGCTGCGGAAGCTGGTGCGAACATGCTTCACAGGCTTGTCGGCAAGGTCGTCAAAACTGTGGCGACGGAAGCACTGACGATGACGATCACCTTCGAGAACGGCGCAGTGTTGCGGGTGCTTTCGGAGATCGGACCGTATGAAGCGGGCCACATTGACGGAGAAGGCGGCTTCATCGTCTTTTAACAGACCTACCTAACCGACGCGCAGTAGCGTTTGACGGTCGGTTCGGAAATGCCGAACTGGCGAGCCGTCGCGCTGATGCTGGCGGAGTTGGCCCGCCGCCATGCTACCACATCGTCGCTCGACGCGGCCTTCGGACGACCCAGCGACACTTTGCCGCGATGCGTCCTGCCGGTGGTGCGCAGCGCCTCGCGGGCGGCGGCGCGACCGCTGTCGCAGCGTTCCTTGATCCGCTGGCGCTCCATGTCGGCCACCTGCGCCAGCACCGCGAGAATCAGTTCGCCCGCACCACGCCCGATCTGACCCAGACCACGCACCTCGACCAACACGCCCTTCGCCAGCAGCGCGCGCACGGTCGATTGAACATCGAGGGCGTCGCGACCGAGCCGATCAACGGCGTAGACGCAGACCACATCGCCATCGCGGACATAGCCGAGCAGTTGTGCGAACGCGGGTCGATCCGCCGCCAGCACCGCGCCCGAGACGCCCTCGTCGATGAACTCGCGCGCGAAGCCGCCGCCCAGCGCCGACCGCTGCGCCTCCACAGACTGGTCCGCAGTTGACGAGCGGTAATAGGCGATGCGGTTCATATGATGCCTCGACATAGATCGTAAGATATGCCTGCGTTTTGATACAGGATTGAATACCTGTCAAGGTATCTTTTGATCCATCCAAGTGAGGCCGAGGCGGGCTGGCTCCAAAGCTACAAGTTCAGAGCCAGTGCGCGTTAGCCGGTTGCGGACATGTTGCTCCAATGAGAGAAGAACCGCGTGGTGAAGAACGCATCTGATTTCGACTATGCTCACGCGATGGCTCCCCTCGAAGCACTTTTCGTGGCGGCAGATGAGCCGCTGTTGGTTTATCCGTCAGTCGCAGCAGCAGAGCAGCACCTTAAGGCAATAGATGTTGGGAACGGCGTATACCCCGCCGCGTATGGCAGGAATGGCGAGCCATACCGTATCGGCAGCGAGGGTGACCGCGTTATCATTGAGCCTACCGCCGAGCCGAATAGACCTGACGACCTGAAGTCGCTCCTGTCGCAGTATTTGGAAGGGATCGGTCGCACGCCTGATGGGCCACAAACGCTGGACTGCTTGGTCGAAACGGTTTGGACCATTGAGAGTAAGTTTTGGCAGGAGCACGATCCCTACGGTGATCGCTTCGGCACACGCATCCCCGCGTGGGGATGCGTCGCCCTTGTTGTTCTGGTAGCAGGCGTAATCTGGTTCGCTGTCCGATAGCCGGATGGGCCTACCCCGTGGCTGTTGCGTTCATGGACCAGTTGGCTTCGGCTCGTTCATAGATTTTCGCGAAGCGATGGGTGACAGCGCGAACAAGGTTCACGACATTACGGTCGCGGTGCTCGGCAAGTTCATCGTCGTTGAGGGTGAGCGTGGCCTCCCCGTCGATGACCGTGCCCGTCAAGTCGATCTTGATGGTGATGATGCCACCGACCAACCGCAGCGTGGTGATGCCATCGGCGCTGAAGGCGACGCTCTGGATGACGGTGTTGAAGGCTTGAAGAACCTTGCGGCGAAGATCGATGTCGTCGCCAAGCCGACCACGCATGTCCTTCAGGCGAGCAATGTGCTCGGCGGCGCTGGCTCGACCCATTGCAGCTTCGCGCTGGCTCTTGAGCGCCTGAAGGTGCGCGGCGATGGCGTTCGCCTCGGCTTCGGCGGCGAACGCCATCTCTGCCGCCATGCGTGATCCCTGCGCCGCGAGGGTCAGCAAGCCCTTGGCCTTTTCCGTAGCGACGCGGTGGTCGGTTTCGCGCTCGGCGATGATGGCGTTGACCCGCGTGACCTCGCTCTTGTTCGCGAAGGCATCGTCGTCCAGCGCGAGGTGCAGGAACTCGTCAAGCACGGTCGATTCGAGCGCCCGATAGGGGAAGGCGATGGCGTTGTCGCAAAGGCCCCGGTCCCGTCCGCTACACATCAGGTATCCGCCGCTGCTCGATCCCGCGACGCGCATCGAGCGACCGCACGACTCGCAGCGACACAGGCCCGACAGCAGGTTGGTGATACGCTTGCTCTTGCCGCCCCCATGCGTCGCCAGCCGCGCCGCAGCAGTGTCCCTGACCCGCTTGAAAAGATCGTGGGGGATGATGGCCGGGTAGACCTTGATCGGCGCTCCGTCTGCCACCCACTTCCCGCCTTCCTTCCGGCGAGGCTGATGGTAGCCGATGACCTCCATGCCCGAGAGGATGAGATCGACGCGAGACGCATACCAAGGCTTGCCGGTGTCGAACATCGGGACACCTTCGACATTGAGGAGGCGAGTGATCGTGTGAGCGCCGTGTCCGGTTTCGTCGGCCATCTCCCAGACCCGCCGAGCTTGAGCGGCGAGCCGCTCAACGATCTTGTTCTCGTCGCCGACCCGCTCGATCCACGCGGGCTTCGCACCGGGGATCGCCCTACCGTCAGCCTTGGAGTGATCGCGGCGGATCGCCCACGACGACGCTGCCCGGTCCTGACGCTTCTTCGCTTCCTTGTTGGCGAGGTCGGCCTTGAGCGAGAGCGTAATCACATCGAGTAGTTCGATCTCCTGATACGCTTCCAAGTGCTCGCCGTCGCAGGTGTGGATCGATACGCCCGCTTGAAGGATGCGGTTGACAAGTGCGAGCGTGGCGGTGTGCCCCTGCCGCGAGAGGCGGTCGATATTCTCGATCTGCAAGACCCAGCCGATCAACGCCCCCGCGTCGATCTCGTCGAGCAACACGCCCAGCTTGCCTCGCTCGATGTGGTGCCCGTGGAACGCCGAACGCCCGTCGTCGAAGATTTCCCGCTGGCACGCATAGTCGTTTCGCGCAGCTTCTTCCCGCATCTTGGCGAACTGGCGTGCCTTGCTGGTGCCTTTGCCTTGTGAGGGATCGCTCCAACGCGCATACTGGATCGAGAAAACCGCTTCGTTCATTCCAATAGTTCTATCAGACCGAGGTTCCAGTGCGCGATATTGCCGTGACGCCGTTGAAGGCCGTCATCATCCCGGTGACGGTATTAACCCAAAACTGCACGCTCGTCTGGTGCACCGCGACGATGAAGGCGGCGGTGGTCGATCCCGGCGGCGACCTGCCGCGGATCGCGGCGGCGATCGCGCAGGCGGGGGTGACGGTGGAGAAGATCCTGCTGACCCACGGCCATATCGACCATGCCGGCGCGGCCAGGCCGCTCGCCGACCAGCTGGGCGTCGCCATCGAGGGTCCGCACGAGGCGGACCGCTATTGGCTGGAGCGGCTCGACGAGACCGGACGGCAATGGGGTCTCGACGGCACACCGTTCGAGCCCGACCGCTGGCTGGTCGAGCGCGACACGGTGACGATCGGCGACCTGGTGCTCGATGTGTACGAGACGCCAGGCCATTCGGCAGGCAGCGTCATCTTCCATCATCCGCCATCGCGCTTCGCGCTGGTGGGCGACGTGCTGTTCCAGGGCTCGGTCGGGCGCAGCGACCTGCCGGGCGGCGACCACCGGCAGCTGATCGCGACGATCGTCACCAAGTTGTGGCCGCTCGGCAGCGAGACCGCCTTCATCCCCGGCCATGGCCAACCCAGCACCTTCGCGCACGAGCGCGCGACCAACAGCTTCGTCAGCGACGCGGCGCTGGCGGCCTAACGCTCGCGCGTCGCCGCGAAGCGCACCTTGGGGTAACGATCGGCGATATAGCCGACCTCCCACGCGCTCTTGGCGAGGAACACCGGGTTGCCGTCGCGGTCCTTCGCCATCGCCGAGCGGTTCAGGTCGGTGAAGCCCTTGAGGTCCGCCACCTCGCCCGCCGACACCCAGCGCGCGGTATCGAACGGGGCCGGCTCCAGCGCGGCGGCGACCTTGTATTCCGCCTCCAGCCGCGACAGCAGCACGTCGAGCTGGAGCTGGCCGACTACGCCGATGATCCAGTTGGAGCCGATCTCGGGATAGAAGACCTGCGTTACCCCCTCCTCCGCCATGTCGTCGAGCGCCTTGCGCAACTGCTTGGTCTTGGTCGGGTCCTTGAGGATGACGCGGCGCAGGATCTCGGGCGCGAAGTTGGGCAGGCCGGTGAAGCGCACGTCGGCGCGCTCCGACAGCGTGTCGCCGACCCGCAGCGTGCCGTGGTTGGGGATGCCGATGATGTCGCCCGGGAACGCCTCGTCGGCGATCTCGCGGTCCTGCGCGAAGAACAGGATCGGCGAGTGGATCGCGATCGGCTTGCCGCTGCCCGACGGGGTCAGCTTCATGCCGCGCCGGAACACTCCCGAGCAGAGCCGCATGAAGGCGATCCGGTCGCGGTGCTGCGGGTCCATGTTGGCCTGCACCTTGAACACGAAGCCGGTGACCTCCGCCTCGTCGGGCGACACCGGCGCGGGCTCGGCGGGTTGCGGGCGCGGGCTGGGCGCGAAGTCGGCGAGCGCGGCGATCAGCTCGGCGACACCGAAATCCTTGAGCGCCGAGCCGAAATAGACCGGCGTCAGGTCGCCGGCGCGGTACGCCTCGCCATCGAACGCCGCATAGCCGCCCTGCGCCAGCTCCGCCTCCTCGCGCAGCGTCGCCAGCCCCTCTGGCGACAGCACCGCGTCGAGCACGCTGTCATGGATGCCGGTGAAGGGCAGCGCGCGACCGGGAAACTCGCGGCTGTCGCCCTCGGGCCGAGCGAGCGTGTTGCCGTAGAGGTCGTACACCCCCTCGAACTGCCCGCCCATGCCGACCGGCCACGACATCGGGCAGACGTCGAGCTGGAGGATGTCGGCGACCTCGTCGAGCAGCGCGAACGGGCTGCGGCCCTCGCGGTCGACCTTGTTGACGAAGGTGATGATCGGCACGCTGCGCAGCCGGCACACCTCGAACAGCTTGCGCGTCTGCGCCTCGATGCCGCGTGCGGCGTCGATCACCATCACCGCCGAATCGACCGCGGTCAGGGTGCGGTAGGTGTCCTCGCTGAAATCCTCATGCCCCGGCGTGTCGAGCAGGTTGAAGGTGACGCCGTCCTTCTCGAAGGTCATCACCGACGAGGTGACGGAGATGCCGCGCTGCTGCTCGATCTTCATCCAGTCCGACCGCGCGCGCCGCGCCTGGCCGCGCGCCTTGACGGCGCCCGCGAGATGGATCGCGCCGCCGACGTACAGCAGCTTCTCGGTCAGCGTCGTCTTGCCGGCGTCGGGGTGCGAGATGATCGCGAAGGTGCGGCGGGGGGAGGTCATGGGGCACTCGCAAGCGTTGGAAAGTCACAAAAGTCGCGTCCACGCGCGTTGGTGCGCGCGCAGCAAGGAGCGGTGGCGGAGCGGCCGGTCGATCGCCGCCGCCCATGCGCCGCCCCGACGCTGTAGGACAGTCAGGACTGTAGCGCGATGCTCATCGCGATCCGCTTCGTCTGCCCCGCCGCGACCTCGAACACGCCGGGCTTGGCGCGGAACTCGCCGGTGAAGCCCTCCGGATCGGCGATGCCGTGCCATGGCTCGATGCAGACATAATGCGCGCCGGGCTTGGTCCAGACGCCGAGGCGGGGCGTGTCGGGGAACTCGACGCGCAGGGTCGGGCCGACCGATGCGCCATAGGTTACGCCCTGCGAGACGATCGGGTCCCAGACGAGTGCGTCATTCTCGAACAGCGCGTCGGCGAGGTGGAGGGTGCGGCCGTCGAGCGGCGAGGCGCGAGTCTCCGCCGCGATCAGGCCGTCGGGGGCGATCTCGGCCAGCCGCGCCGGCTCGTCGGCGTCGAAGGCGATGCGATGGTCGGCGCGCGGCTCGCCATAGGGCAGCGGCCAGGCGAGCGCGGGGTGGAAGCCGAACTGCGCCGGCATCGCCGCGTCGCCGCGGTTGGCGATGCTCGCCGCCAGCGTGATCGTCGCGCCCTCGACCGTGAAGGCCAGGTCGAGCGCGAAGGCGAACGGGTAGCTCGCCCGCGTCGCCTCGCTATCCTCGAGCCGCAGCAGCAGCCGGCCGGCGGCGTGCTCGACGACCGCGAAGTCGGAATGGCGCGCGAAGCCGTGCTTGGCCATCGGATAGTCGTGCCCGTCGAGGCGGATCACCGACCCGTTGGTGACGCCGATCACCGGGAACAGGATTGGCGCGCGGCCGGTCCAGAAGGCCGGGTCGGCATCGGTCATCAGCTCGCGCCCATCCGCATCGAGGATCGACGACAGCTCCGCGCCGTGCGGGTTGATCGCCGCGGTCAGCCTGTCGCTCGCGATGGTGATCCAGTCAGCCCTGCCCTTGTCAACCACGTAAGGTCGCTCCCTGTTTGGCGGCGGTGGCGACCACCTTGTCGCCGATCGCCTTCAGCTCGGCATCGGTGAAACTCCGCTCGCCGGGTTGCAGCACCAATTCGATGGCGATCGACTTCTGTCCAGCCGGCACGCCCGCGCCGGCGAACAGGTCGAACACCCGCGCGGCGACGATCGTGCCCTTGTCGGCCCCCCTGATGGCACGGACCAGCGCATCGGCAGCCAGGTCGGTCGGGACGTAGAAGGCGAAGTCGCGCGTGACGGCCTGCAGCGAGGATGGCGCAAAAGCGGGGCGCATGAAGCTGGTATCCCGCTTCGCCGGCAGCGCGTCGAGGTAGAGTTCGACCGCCGCCACCGCGCCATCGAGGTCGAACGCCTTCAGCACCGAAGGATGCACTACGCCGAACGCCGCCAGCACGGTCTTCGGCCCCAGTCGCAGCGTTCCGGACTGGCCGGGGTGCCAGGCGGCACCAGCCTCGCCCATGACCTGTAGATTGTCGACCGGCGCGCCGGCGGCCGCGAGCAGCGCCAGCGCCTCCGCCTTGGCATCATAGGCGTCGTACGTCGCCGCCTTGCCCTCCCGCCAGCCGCGCGGGCGGCGGTCGCCGGCT
>NZ_CAHJXA010000065.1 GCF_903644135.1 Sphingomonas bacterium
CGGCCGAGCTGCCGGTGCCGGGCGGCGTGCGCCTGCTCGGACTGACATTGTCGGCACTGGTTCGCGGCGAGCCCGAGCCGCCGCCGGCGCTGCTGCTGTAGCGACGCTGGACGGATTCGCGCTTTCCGTTTACCTTGTTTGGCTTGGGGGTTGGCGGTGCAATGACGATCCAGGCCTGGCTGATCGGCGCGATGGGGCTCAGCCTGGCTGGCTACGGCACCTATCTGGTCGGGCTGCGCCGGCATCTGGTCGAGCCCAACCGCGCGTCCTGGCTGATCTGGGCGGCAGCGGCCGGGGTCGAGGCGGCGACCTATGCCGCGGTCAACCCGCACCAGCCGCAATCCTGGGTGTTCGCGGCATCGGCAATCGCGTGCATCACGGTGACGCTGTCGATGTGGCGACGCTCGCGCTGGGGGGCGCCGACGCCGACCGAGAGCCTGTGCATGGGGGCTGCGCTTGCCGCGCTGCTGCTGTGGGTGGCTTTCAAGGAGACGTTCTGGGCGCATATGCTGGTCGTCGCGGCGGTGCCGATCAGCTTCTGGCCGACTTGGCAGAGCGTCATGGAGGACCGCGCGCGCGAGCGCTCGCCGGCATGGGGGCTGTGGACGCTGGGCGACCTGACGACGCTGCTGCTGGCGGCACGGGCGGGCGACACCGGCATCGGCGGGTTGGCCTATATCCTGGTCGAGTTCGCCTGCCATGCCAGCGTCTGGTTCATGATCGGGCTGGCGACGATCAACCCGCTGCGCTCGCTCGGGCTTGGCCGCGGCGGGCTGGTGGTGCTCGACGCGCTGTCGCCCGCCAACCCGTTCGCGGTCGGCGAGACGCACCTGGGCAAGGCGGTGTTTGCGGCCCGGCCGTTTGCAGAAGGGGAGCGCATCGTCCGCTTCAGCGGCCGGCGGATCAGCGCGGCGCGGCTGGGTAGGCGGCTGGAAGGGACGGGTGACCGCTTCGTCCAGGTCGCGCCCGACGAATATATGGGACCGTCGGGGCGGATCGACGACCTGATCAATCACAGCTGCTCGCCCAATGCCGGGCTGCGATTCGAGGATGACGGCGTGTTCCTGATCGCGATCCAGCCGATCGCGCCGGGCGAGGAGATCGCCTGGGACTATGCGACGACGCTCGCCGACCCCGACTGGCGGCTGCCGTGCGATTGCCGCAGCGCGATCTGCCGCGGCACGATCGCCGCCTTCGCGACGCTGCCGGCCGAGCGGCAGGACTGGTATCTGGAGCGCGGCATCGTCGCGCCCTATCTGCGGCCGGCGGCGGTGCCGGCGCGGGAACGGGCGGCCTAGGCCGCCTTCGCCATCGCAGCTGCCTCGACCGCGCCAAGGGTCAGGATCGCGACCGCACCCTTCCCTCTGCCCTCGCTTTCCAGGCGCAGCGCGCCGTCCATCGCGGTCATCGAATTGGCGCACCAGTGCAGCCCCAGCCCGCCCGACTTGTGCGCCCGGGTCGAGAAGCCGCGCTGGAACAAGGTCGCGCCGATATCTCCATCGAACCCTTCGCCATCGTCGCGGATATTCACCTCGACGCGATCGCCAGCGGGATGGACCGACACCGTGATCAACCCGCTGCTCCGTCCGGCCGCGGCGATTGCCTCCGCGGCATTGCCGAGCAGGTTGCCGATCACCTGTGACAGGATCACCCGGTTGGCCATCACCCAATGCGGGTCGGACGGGAAGGAGAAGGCGATCGAGGCCATGTCCGAATAGCGCGCGATGGTGGCATTGCGGGCGACGATCGCGCTGACGTCGCAGGGTTCCAGCACCGGGCGCTCATGCGCGTTCTTCTGTTGCTGGCCGATGATCTCCAGCACATGCGCCATCGCCTCGCAGCCGATGCCGAGTTCGCGGCGCATCGCCTCGCGCCCCTGCCCCTCCGCCTCGATCGCGGCGGCGACGAAGGCGGCGAGCTTCTGCCGGCGAGCCGCGGGCAGGTCGTCGCGGGCAAGCTCGCCGATCGCTCGGTCCAGCATCGAGCGGTCGATCGGCGGAGCCTGAGCGATCCCCTGGCTGAGGATCGTGGAGATCGGGTTGAGCGCGTTGCGGACATTGTGCATCACCGCCACCGCGCTTTCGGAGCGGCCGAGCTGGAAGCTCTGCACCTCGATCTGCTCGCGCAGGTCGTGGAGCTGCCGGAGCATGGCGTTAAGGCTGCGGCCAAGCGAGCCGATCTCGTCGCGCCGCCGATCCTCGCCAAGCAGCGCCAGCGAGCCGGAGGCACGTACCCGCTGCATATGCTCCTCGACGCGCGCGAGCGGGCGCAGCACCAGCCGGCCGATGATCCGCCGTAGCATCAGCAGGACGAGCAGGAGGAGCAACGTCGACCCGGCGACCGCGAGCAGCAGCATCCGGTGGCCGAGCAGCGAGATGTCGCGCGCGACGCCGAACCGGGCGGTGGCGACCGGGCGGCGGTCGGCCCCGGCGATCGGCACCGCGATCGTCGCAGTGGTGGCGCTGCTGGTCACCGTTTCACGCTCACTGACGGTCGGCGGCGCGATCCGCGCGTCGAGCTGGAGCAGCGCCGACAGCTGCGCCGAGGTGATCGCGCGCGCCATCAGCACCCAGCCGCGTGGGCTTCCGGTGCCGTCGGAGCGGCGCACCTGGGCGACGCCGATCGCCGCCACCGCCCTGCCGAGCCGGGCATAATAGCGACCGGAGCTGCGGCCCTTCAGCACGCGGGCAAGATCGGTGGCGCGGATATGGCCGACCAGCGCGTCGCGAAGGTCGGTGCGGCCGGTACGATCGGGCCAGCGGGCGATGACGACGCGGCCGTCCGGCGCGACATAGGCCATGCCCTGCACGCCCAGGTTGGTCATCGCCAATTGCGAGAAGCTGTCACGCTCGAACTTGGCGCTGGGGTGCTCCATATAGGCGTAGCTGTCGTTCCAGTCGCCGTAGTCGCGCACCGCGCTCTCGGCCTTGCCGGCGAACTCGGCCAGCGCGGCGTCGGTGCGCTCGACATGGCCGGCGATCGCCTTGGCTTCCAGGCGGTTGAAGCTGGGCGTGATGATGCTGGCGAGCAGCAGGGTGATGCCGATCGCGCCGGCAAGGCCGACGGCGGTCAGGATCAGGACGAGCTTGGCCCCGAGCGACGCCGGATCGACGAGCCGATGCCAGCGCGCCCGACAGGCGGCGCGAAACGAGGGCATCAGCCGTTGGTACCGTCGAGCAGGGCCGTTGCGGGTTGGTCTTCCTCGCCGCCGAGATGACCCACCGCGGCCATCTCCCGCGCGATGTCGTCGGCGACCGGCCGGGCGATGAAATAGCCTTGCAGGTGGCTCGCCCCGGCAAGGCGCAGCGCCTGCACCTGCGCCGCCGTCTCCACGCCCTCAGCGATCACGCCCAGCCCCAGCGCACGGCCGAGATGGATGATCGAGTGGACGATCGCCGCCGACTCGCGCTCGCGGCCCATACCGTCGATGAAGCTGCGGTCGATCTTCAGGCAGTCGAGCGCGAACTTGCGGATGTTGTAGAGCGACGAATAGCCGGTGCCGAAATCATCCAGCGCGATGCGGAAGCCCATCTGGCGCAGCTTGTACAGCGTCTCGGCGGCGCGCTCGGCGTCGTCGAAGATCGCGGTTTCGGTGATCTCGATCTGAACGCGCGTCGGGGCGACGCCAGCGGCCATCACCGCCTGCATGATGTGGCCGACGAAGTTGGGGCGGCGGAACTGGCGCGGGCTGAAGTTGACGGAGACATATTGCCCCGGCCAGCCGGCGACCTGTTCCAGCGCGCGGGCCAGCACCCAGTCGCCCAGCTCATGGATCAGGTTGGACTCCTCGGCGATCGGGATGAAGGTCGCGGGGCTGATCGGCCCGTATTCGGCGGTGTTCCAACGCACCAGCGCCTCGAACCCGACCAGGTCGAAGGCGTCGCGGCCGACGATCGGCTGATAGACGAGGCTCAGCTCGCCCTTGCCGATCGCATCGCTGAGGCCGTTCTCGATGCGGCGGCGGAAGCGGATGCTTTCGTCCATGCTCTCGTCGAACAGGCGCGTGACGCCCTTGCCGGCCTGCTTGGCGGCGTTGAGGGCAAGGTCGGAACGGCGCAGCGCGTCGCCCGGGTCGCAGGCATCGCCGCCCTCGATCACGACGATGCCGGCGGAGGCACCGCCCTGCACCAAATGGCCGAACACCGGGATGCTGGTCGAGCAGGCGGCGAGGACGCGGTCGCACGCCATCACCGCGGCGTCTTCGCCCGGCGTGTCGAACAGGATACCGAACTCGTCACCACCCAAACGCGCGATCGTCGCGCCTTCGGGTGCGGCCTCGTGCAGGATGACGCACACTGCCCGGATCAGCGCGTCGCCGGCCAGGTGGCCGAGCGTGTCGTTGACCAGCTTAAAGCGATCGAGATCGATCATCGCCGTCGCGAACAGTCCCGGGGACTTGGCGCGGCCGCCGAGCGCTCGCTGGAAGGCGAGGCGATTGGGCGCGTCCGTCAAGGAGTCATGGGTGGCGAGGTGCATCGCCCGGCTCTCGTTGGCGGCGAGTTCGGCGCTCTGTTCCTGGAGCTGAACGACCTGCGCGGCCAGCGTCGCTCGGGCGGCGGCGAGTTCGCGGTCGACCTCCCAGCGGCGGCCGAGCGCGGTCGCGGTCTGCTGGATCTCGGCGACCTCGAACGGCTTGGCGATGTAGAAGATCTTGTCGGCAGGACCGGCGACCTTGCTGATCTCGATCGGCGAAAAGTCGGAATAGCCGGTGACGATGACGATGTTGATCTCGGGGTCGAGCGCGCGAATGCGCTTTGCGGTCTCGCGGCCGTCGATCCCTGGCGGCATCCGGACGTCGATGAAGGCGACTGCGAACGGCTCGCTACCACCGATCGCGCGCTCGACCTCGCCGACCGCGTCGAGACCCTGGTGGCAATGCGTCAGGCGAAAATCGATCGCGGGAGCGTCCTCCGCCGGTGCATCGTCGCCGAACAGGTCTGCGGCCATGGCGTCCAGCGTCGCGGCGTCCTCGCTGCGCTGACGGGCGAAGCTGCGGATATAGCTGTCGTGCATCGCTGGCTCGTCATCCACGATCAGGATACGCATAGGTCGGCCGCTCCATCGTCATCGCGCGCCGCCACGAAAGCGGTTCGCGTCCTTGCCAAGGAGTAAGCGCGAGCGGTTAAAGGCCCGTAAACGAGGTGGTTGCGGGCGTCAGCTGGATGCGTCAGCGACGGCGATCGGCGCGGCCGGCTCCGCCGCGCCGAGTGCCGACGACGTGCCGCGATGGATGTGCACGCCGAACGCGACCGCCTGGATCCGTGCCGGGTGCACTGCCACAGGCTTTGCCGACGCCGCCTGCACCGATACTGCCGGCATTGCCAACCCGATGCCGCGGTGGACGATGACGCCGAACGCGCCGGAGGTCGCCGCATCGCTTCGGCCCGCGATCGACGTCGATCCGCCGGTGGCCTGCGCGAGTTCATGGCCCGAATAGGCCTGCCGGAACGACAGCGCTCCGCCGAGGCGATCGCCCCAGCGATAGAAGATGTGCGAGCCGATCGTGCCGATCCGCGCCAGGCTGGCGGCCCACCACGGCAGCACGGCGGTGGTATGATAGTGGGTCGCGGCACCGACCGGGGCAAAGACATTGCCGGCCAGCGCCGCACGCGCAACCGCCTGGGCGGTCTGCCAGGCGCGCGGCTCGATCGGGCGACTAGTTGCGCCGTCGCAGGCGAACGAGAATTGGCAGCCGGCGGCGGAGCGTTGATAGACGACGCGGCAGACGCTGGCTGGGAAAGCACGGTCGCGCACGCGGTTGAGCACCACCTGCGCCACCGCCCGCTGTCCGTCGAGCGGCTCCGACCGGGCCTCGTAATAAACCGCGGCGCTGAGGCAGTCGGCGGCGCGTTGCTGGTCGTCGACTGTAGCGGCGGCAAGGAACGGTGGCGCGATGGCGGTTGCAGGCGCAGGCGGCAATCTCGCCGCCGGGGCCGCGACCGGATCGGCCAGCGCCAATCGGTGGAGCAACTGTCTATCGGCGGCCGGCACCGCTACCGAGACGCCGACCGCATGGTCGCGAGGGCGCGACGGCGTGCAGGAGCAAGCGAGCAACGCCAGCAATGCAACCACTCGCCCGAACACCGCACGCTCCCGTCGACCGGCGGGTAGCGATAGGGGTCGGCCGTGGACAAACGGTTAACCAGTCGTGCGGCGCACCCGTACGACCACCTCGTCGAGCGTCGACAGGAAGCGCGAGCGGTCGGCCTTGGCGAACGGTGCAGGGCCGCCGAGCTGGTCGCCACCCGCGCGCAGGTCGGCCATGATCGCGCGCGTCGCGATCGCCGCACCGATCGAGGCGGCGGTGAACGGCCGCCCAGTCGGCGACACGACGCTCCCGCCAGCCTTGAGGCACCGGTCGGCAAGCAGGATGTCGGCGGTGATCACGATCGCCGCAGCGTCCGCATCGGCCGCGATCCAGTCGTCGGCGGCGTCGAACCCGGCGTCGACCACCACACGCCGGATCAGCTCATGCTGCGGCACCCGCAGGTGGCTGTTGCTGACGATCGTGACCGCGACGGCGTGGCGGTATGCGACCTTGTAGACCTCCTCCTTCACCGGGCAGGCGTCGGCGTCGACCAGGATGCGCGGGGTCACCGTCGAAAACTACCGGGCGCGTTGCGGCCGGCCGGTGGGACGCGGCGCATAGCGCTTGACCGGTGCGCGCTGCGGCCGATCGGAGCGGGTGAGCGGCGCGGGGCCGTCGCCGGCGGGCTCGATCTTCAGCTCGCCCTCGGGATCGGCAGAGGCGGTGCGCTTCACCGCCGCGATGAAGCGACTGGCGACGGCGCGGGGCAGCTGGAACATCGTCTCGTCGGGGCCGATGCGGATCGCACC
Source organism: Sphingomonas bacterium (assembly GCF_903644135.1). GTDB lineage: Bacteria > Pseudomonadota > Alphaproteobacteria > Sphingomonadales > Sphingomonadaceae > Sphingomonas. The sequence goes on from NZ_CAHJXA010000065.1 coordinate 6,838, forward strand.
GATCTCGTTCTTGGTGATGTGCCCACGCCGGCACAGCAGCGGCAGCAGCCAGCGCGGATCGGCATTGTGCCGTCGTCCCAGGTTCATGCGGAACCAGGCGATGTCGTCGAACCCGGCGCGCGGGCCCTCGGTACGATGCTGACCGGGCGCGGGAGCCTCCAGCAGCTCCTCCGGCGCGGGCAGGCGGGCACGATGCGCGCGAACCAGCATCGCCGCCACCTCGGCAGCGCTCCGCTCCGCCAACAGGCGCTCGCCCAAGGCGCGGTCCTCGTCATCCAGCTCGACCGGAGCCGACAGCACCGCCAGCAGTCGCTCGCGATCGGCAGCGGCGATGTTGTCCGGCGAAGGCACGGGCACCCACTCGCACTGGATGCGCGCGTCGCGCAGAACCGCCTCGGTCCGGCGGCGACGCGGATAGGGCACGATCAGCACTGCCGTACCCTTCTTGCCGGCACGACCGGTACGGCCGGAGCGGTGCTGCAGCGCCTCGGCATCGCGCGGCAGCTCGACATGGATCACCAGCGACAGGCTGGGGAGATCGATGCCGCGCGCCGCCACGTCGGTGGCGACGCAGACCCGCGCACGGCGATCGCGCAGCGCCTGCAGCGCATGGTTGCGCTCCTGCTGGCTATGCTCGCCCGACAGGGCCACCGCATGAAAGCCGCGCTCGACCAGCCGCGCGTGGAGCGTCCGCACCGCCTCGCGCGTGGCGCAGAACAGCATGGCGGTATCGGGCTCGTGGAAGCGCAGCAGGTTAACCGCGGCATGCTCAATATCCGATGGCGCGACAGCGACCGCCTGATAGCTGATGTCGCCATGGCCGCGATCGGCCCCGACCGTCGAGATGGTGAGCGCGTCGCGCTGGTAGCGGCGGGCGAGCGCCACGATCGGCTTGGGCATCGTCGCGGAGAACAACAGCGTCCGCCGCTCCTTGGGAGTCGCGTCGAGAATGCCCTCCAGGTCGTCGCGAAAGCCCATGTCGAGCATCTCGTCGGCCTCGTCGAGCACCGCCGCGGTCAACGCCGACAGGTCGAGCGCGCCACGCTCCAGGTGATCGCGCAGCCGCCCCGGCGTGCCGACGACGATGTGCGCGCCCTGCGCCAGCGACCGGCGCTCGCGCGACGGGTCCATGCCGCCGACGCAAGGAACGATCCGCGCACCGGCCTGCGCATACAGCCATTGCAGCTCTTGGCTGACCTGCAGCGCCAACTCACGCGTGGGCGCGATCACCAGCACGCGCGGCTTGCCGGGCGCACCCATGCTGCTGCCGTCCGGTCCAAGCAACTGATCGGCGACGGCCATGCCGAAGGCGACGGTCTTGCCCGAGCCGGTCTGGGCGGAGACGAGCAGGTCGCGGCCGGCGACCCCTTCCTCCAGCACCGCCTGCTGAACGGCGGTCGGGGCAGCATAGCCGCGCGCGGTCAGGGCATCGCGAAGCGGGGCGGGCAGTCGGCTGAATGGCATCCCATAATATCGTGGTGCATTGCGGCAGGGGCAAGGCCGGGCGCGGATCAGGCGCGGGAGCGCAATCGGAACGGCGTGAAGTCGGTGCCGGTGTCGAACACGTCGATGCCCTCCGCCCGCTTGAGCCAGCCGACCACCGCATAGGTAACGGGCGTCAGCAGCACCTCCCACACCACCTTGAGCACCCATTGGGTCAGCAGCACCTGCCCGACCTGCATCGCGGTCCACCCCGCCGCGCCGAGGAAGGCGAGCGGGTAGAAGATCAGGCTGTCGACCCCCTCCCCGATTACCGTCGAGCCGACGGTACGGGTCCACAGCCACCGCCCCTTGGTGGCGAGCTTCATCCGCGCCATGACATAGGCGTTGACGAACTCCCCCACCCAGAAGGCGGCGATGCTGGCGAAGACGATCCGCCCGACCTGGCCGAACACCGCCCGGTACGCCTCCTGCCCGGTCCAGCCGGCATCGGGCGGCAGCGCGACGACGATCGCCGCCATCGTCACCATGAACAGCATCGCCGCGAACCCCACCCAGATGCAGCGCCGCGCGGCGGCGAAGCCGTACACCTCGGTAAGCACGTCGCCGATCAGGTAAGATAGCGGGAAGAACAGGATGCCAGCCCCGAACGGCCATGGGCCGATCACCGGCAGGTCGACCACCGCCCGCTTGCCCGCACCAATGATGTTGGACAGCAGCAGGATGGTCACGAACGCCGTCATGACGACGTCGAAGTGGCGGAATTTACCGGTGCCGACATCATCGGCGGCGACGGCGCGCGGGGCTCGATCGATACTCATGACCCGGAGGTATGAGGACGGTTCCGCCCCGGCGCAATCCGCGCTAATTCAGGCGGAGTGCGCGCCCGTAGCTCAGCTGGATAGAGCACGAGCCTTCTAAGCTTGTGGTCGCAGGTTCAAGTCCTGCCGGGCGCGCCATGCGATCGATCGGGGGACCCGTGCAGCGACGAACCTTCCTCAAGGACGCGGCTACCGTCGCGCTCGGCACCGCGATCGGCGACGGTGCGCTCGCCGCGCCGCCGCCCGATCGCAGCCCTCGCACCGGCTCGCCTCGGCAGCGCCTGTCGCTCGACCAGGGTTGGCGCTTCCATCTCGGCGACATCGAGGTGCCAGGGCCGCGCGTCGACAACGAGACCTATGACTATACCAAGGCGGGCAACGCCGCGGGTGCCGCCGCCACCGACTATGACGACACCCTATGGCCGTTGGTCGACGTGCCGCACGACTTCGTCATCGAGCAGCCCTATGTGAAGGAGGAGAACAACGCGCAGGGCTACCGCCCCAAGGATGTCGGCTGGTATCGCCGGACGCTGCGGTTCGACCCCGCCGATCGCGGGCGGCATCTTGAGCTGCAGCTCGATGGGCTGGCGACGACCGCAACCGTCTGGTTCAACGGCAACGTCGTCGCCAACATCCTCAGCGGCTACAGCTCGACCTATATCGACCTGACGCCCTTCGCGCTGTTCGGCGACGAACCGAACATCCTCGCGATCCGCGTCGACTCGCGCGCGCTGCAGGGCTGGTGGTACGAGGGCGGCGGGCTGTATCGCCACACCTGGCTGGTCAAGCGCGCGCCCGTCCACATCGTCACCGACGGCATCTCTGCGCATCCTCGTCCGGCCGGCGAGGCTTGGCGCATCCCGGTCGAGGCGACGCTGGAGAATATCGGCGAGGGCAGCGCCGACGCGCGGGTCGACGCGATCCTGTTCGACGCCGACGACCGGCCGCTGGGCAAGGCGACGGCGACGGTGGCGGTGCCATCGCTGGCACGGGCGGAGGCGCGGCTGAGTATCGACATCGCCTCGCCCCGGCTCTGGTCGATCGAGCAGCCCACGCTCCACCGCGTCGAGGTGACCGTCAGCCAGAACGGCATGGTCACCGATCGCGAGTCGGTCGCGGTCGGCTTCCGCACCCAGCGGTTCGACGCAGACCACGGCTTCTTCCTCAACGGCCAGCCCGTCAAGCTCAAAGGCACCTGCAACCATCAGGACCATGCCGGGCTGGGCGTCGCGCTGCCCGACTCGATCATCGAGTTTCGCCTCAGGCGGCTGAAGGAGATGGGCTGCAACGCCATCCGCGCCTCGCACAACGCGCAGACGCGCGAGCTGCTCGACGCCGCCGACCGGCTCGGCCTGCTGGTGATGAACGAGAACCGGCTGTT
>NZ_CAHJXA010000066.1 GCF_903644135.1 Sphingomonas bacterium
CCGCGGCGACCGGTGGCGGCGAGGCCTGGGCACTGGCGCGCGCGGCGAGCATCGATCCACCGCAGAGAAGCATGGCAACAGTGATCTTGGCGGCTGCGGACATGGCCGTGGTTTCCCCTTTTGTGATGGATGGTCCGCGTTGAAGGACCGCCTGGGCGGTCGACCGGCACCAAGGCCGTGCGGACGCTTCGGCCCGGGGCTCTCCGCCCTGGCCGATGCCGATGCCGCGCAACTTGCTTGCGTCGGCGACCGGTGACGCGTCCATATTCCGCCGCCGCATTAGCGATCAACGTCGGGAAAATCACAGAGTCGTTAGTAACTCATATGATCGCTATCTTGGAAAACCCGGTCAGCCAGAGAGTTCTGATGCATACGGAAAACATATGGCAATGTGCCACGCCCGCTATCGCAACGATGGCACGGTCAAGACTATGTGCCTGCCCGGCGGTGCCTGGATCAGTGTCCGGAGACCTCCGCCGAAACAGGGATCCGTTCAGAGAACATCATGAACTATCGTTCGTATCAACACGCCAAGCTGTCGCTCACCGCCGTTTCACTGGTTCTGGCCATGACCGAAGGCGCATCGTCCGCCGCCGCCACGACGCTCCAGGACCCGCCTCGCAGCTTGGCGACACTCCTGCCGGAGGTCGCGACGCCCTCCGTCACTGACACGACCGCTGCGCCGCCGCAGCGCGGTGCCGCCGCGCCGCAGAACAATGAGCAAGCCGCTCCCGTCAGTCCGCAGGCCGCGCCGATCAGCGCGGCACCGGCAGACCCGAGCTACACCGCCGACGGCCTTGGCAGCGGTTTCCTCCATCGCCTGTTCGGTTACTACAAGCTGGAGATGGGCCACGCCGCCGCGCCGTCCGATCCCAGCGCCCCCTCTTCGCGCCGCGACGGCTGGTCGCCCGCGCCGCAGACGACGCCGCCGATGCCGTTCACCGAATGGCCCTATGGCGGCGCGACCAGCCTCGGCGTCACCCGGCCCAATGCGGTCGACAGCCCACTGATGGTCGCGCTCGCGCCCAGCGGCCTCGGCCAGGCGCTGTCGAAGGCGCATGTCCAGGTTTATGGCTGGGTCGACGTCGGCGGCAATTACGGCAGCAACGACGTGCGCGGCGGCAACGCGCCCGGCGCGTATAATTACGAGCCGCGCCGCGTCCAGCTCGACCAGGCAGTGGTCTATGTCGAGCGCACGCCCGACACGGTGCAGACCGACCATGTCGGCTGGGGCTTCCGCGTCTCGGGCATCTATGGCGTCGATTACCGCTACACCATCTCCTACGGCCTGTTCAGCAGCCAGCTGACGAAGCGCAACAACGACTACGGCTTCGACATGCCGATGGTCTATGGCGAGGTGTATTTCCCGAACGTCGCCAAGGGCCTGCTGATCCGCGCCGGCCGCTTCATCTCGGTGCCCGACATCGAGGCGCAGCTGGCTCCCAACAACTACATGTACACCCACTCGATGACGTACACGTTCGACAACTACACCAACACCGGTGTCGTCGCGACGCTGGCCGTCAGCAAGAACCTGTTCCTGCAGGCGGGCATCACCGACGGCACCGAGACGGCGCTGTGGAACGCCGGGCGCACCTACGCCAACCCCTATCCCAACCCGCTCTATCCGGGCGCGCGCTTCCCCAAGGACCCCGGCAACGAGCCGTCGTTCACCGGCTGCATCCGCTACCAGACCAGCGACGCGCGCACGTCGATCTATGGCTGCGTCAACGGCATCAACAGCGGTCGCTGGGGCTACAACAATCTGCAATGGCGCGGGCTGACGCTGTACCACAAGTTCAGCGACAAGTGGCATGTCTCCGCCGAGACCTACAACATCGTCGAGCGCGGGGTGCCCAACGCGCTCAACCCGGTGGTGCAGGACGCCTATAGCAATGGCGGCACGCCGTTCAGCCCGCAGCGCACGCCGTTCAACGCGCCGGGCCTCGCGCAATGCAACGACCCCAACGCGCTGCGCTGCGACATCTATGCCGAGGCGGGGCTGGTCTACCTCAACTACTCACCCAACGCGCTCAACAACTTCACCTTGCGCGGCGAGTATCTCGACGATCAGGAGGGCCAGCGTACCGGCGTCAAGACCCGCTACGCGGCGGGTGCGATCGGCTGGCAGCACTGGCTGTCGCCGCAGATCGAGCTGAGGCCCGAGGTCGCCTATTACCGCGCGCTCGACGCCCTGGCGTTCAACGGCAACAGCAACCGCGGCATCGCGCCCAACAAGCAGGACTCGATCGTGCTGTCGGGCGATGTGATCATCCACTTCTGACGGTGTCTGAGGGCGAAGCGCGAAATGGCCAGCGCATCGCCCGGGATCGTACGCGAACCGGGGCCCGAGCCCGAGCCGTGCATCGATGCGCCGTTCGAGCTGATCGCGGGGGCGATCGTCCTGGCGGCACGGGTCGACGGTCGTCCGGTCGTGGCGATGATCGATTCCGGTATCCCCGTGTCGCTGATCGAACCCCGGCTCGCCGCCGCGCTGGGGCTGGTCCGCCACGGTGCCGCAATCTTCGGCTCGGAACATGGACCGGTATCCGCCGACTTGGTCGGACCGTTGCGGCTGGCGATCGGCGGACGATCGCTGGACTTGCCGACCGTCATCGCGGCGGACGCGCCGATGCTGCACCAGACCGGGATCGGGGCGGCGATCGTCATCGGCCGCGACGTGTTGAGGACGGCGGTGTTCGAGTTCGATTTCGAGCAACGCCGGCTGCGCGCCTCCCAAGGCCACCAGCCGGCGGGAGGCTGGGGCGGCTATGTCAGGATGCCGACGACGACCGACGCCAATGGCCGGGTCGTCGTCGAGGTCGACCTGCCGGTCGCCGGGCGATCGCCGGCGATCCTCGACCTGGGCAGCAACACGGCGGTAATGATGAGCGGCGCGTTCGCGCGGCGGCATCGTCTCACCCACGGCCTGGCCGTCTCGACCGGCATGATCGCGACGCTGGGCGGCGTGTCGCAGACGGTCGCCTTTTCGCTGCCGTCGCTCGCGATCGGCGGGCTGGCGGTGCGCGACATACCGGTCGACGCACTGCCGCACTGGTCGTCGCCGCAGCCGATCAATCTCGGGCTGGAGGTGCTGCGGCAATTCCGCCTCGTCCTCGATCTGGCGAATAACGTGATCTGGCTGCGGCCGATCAGGGGAGCCGTGTTCGATCGCGAGATGAGCGGCCTGCTCGTCGCCTATCGCGGTTCGTGGCTGGAGGTCGTGCACGTCGCCCGCGGCTCTCCGGCCGAGCAGGCGGGCGTGGCGCGCGGCGCGCACATCCTCGCGATCGACGGTGCACCGATCGGCGACGATTACTTCGGCGGCGGCGTGTGGCGATGGCGCTACGGTCCGGCGGAGCGCTGCGTCTTGGTCGGGCTGCGGGACCGGACCACGTCGCTGTGCCTGCGACGTTATTATTGACCGCTAAATCTCGACCTGGCTGCCGAGTTCGACGACGCGGTTGATCGGCAGGCAGAAGAAGGTCATCGGCTGCTCCGCGTTGCGCACCATGGCGGAGAACAGATGTTCGCGCCACCGCGCCATGCCGGGCTTGCGCGTCGGCACCAGCGTTTGGCGGCTGAGGAAATAGGTCGCGCGCTCGGTGCCTTCGACCTCTCGCAGCGCCGCCGGGATGTCGGGGTTCTCGAAGAAACCGTAGCGGATGACGATGCGCGACACGCCGTCGCCCAGCACGGCCTCGCTCAGCCGCTCGGCGGCCGCGACATAGGGGGTCAGCGCCGTCTCCACCGTCACGAACAGGATGCGCGCATGGCGCACCTGATTGGCCTTGAGGTTGTGGAGCAGCGCCGGCGGCACGCCGTCGCGTACCGTCGTCAGATAGATGGCGGTCGCCGGAACGCGGTGGACCTTGGCGGTCGAGGTCAGGAACAGCTCGATCGGCATCGCGTCGGCGGCGATCTTCGATCCGACCAGCCGTCGCCCGCGATGCCAGGTCGCGAACACGATCATCAGCACGATCGCCACGCCGGTCGGCAGCCAGCCGCCATCCATGAACTTGGTCGACGACGCCGCGAACAGGCCGATGTCCAGCGCCAGCAGCACGGCATAGAGCGGCACCGCCCAGAGCGGGTTCCAGCGCCAGATGCGGAACACGACATAGCCGATCATCAGCGTCGTCAGCACCATCGTCGCGGTCACCGCCAGCCCGAACGCGGCGGCAAGCGCGGCCGACGAGCGGAAGCCGAGCACGATTGCCACCACCGCGACGAACAGCATCGCGTTGATCGTCGGCGCATAGACCTGCCCGCGCTCGATCGCCGACGTGTGCCGGACGGCGAGCCGCGGCAGATAGCCGAGCTGCACCGCCTGCTGCGTCACCGAGAACGCGCCGGAGATAATCGACTGGCTGGCGATCACCGTCGCTGCCGCCGCCAGCAGCAGCAGCGGCACCAGCAGCGCCGGCGGTGCCATGAGGTAGAAGGGCGAGTCGATCATCCGGGATCGGCCAGCACCAGCGCCGACTGGCCGGCATAGCAGAGCAGCAGCGCCGGCAGTGCCAGCCCCAGCCACGCCCGGCTGATCGCGCGCCGGCCGAAATGGCCCATATCGGCGTACAGCGCCTCGGCCCCGGTGATCGCCAGCACCACCGTGCCGAGCGTGAAGAAGGCGCGGATCGGATCGGCGAGGAAGAAGCGTACCGCATAGGTAGGGCTGGCCGCCGCGAGCACCGCCGGGTGAGCGATCACCTGCACCGCGCCGAGCGCGCCTGCCGCGGCGAACCACAGCACCATGACCGGGCCGAACAGCCCGCCGATCCGGTCCGTGCCGAACCGCTGGGCGGCGAACAGCAGCACCACCAGCACCAGCGTCAGCACCCAGTTGCCGAAGCGCGGATCGAGCAGCGTCATGCCCTCCACCGCCGACAGGATCGAGATCGCCGGCGTGATCACCGCGTCGCCATAGAGCAAAGCCGTCGCCGCCAGCGCCGCCACGCCGATCCAGCGCAGCGCCGGCGATTGCGGCGCGACCCGCTGCACAAACGCGAGCAGCGCGAAGCTGCCGCCTTCGCCGCGATTGTCGGCGCGCATGGTCACGAACACGTATTTGACCGTGACCACCAGGATCAGCGCCCAGACCAGCATCGACAGCACGCCCAGAACGTGGAAGCCGTCGAGCGGCAGGCGATGGCGGCCGATGAAGCTCTCGCGAAAGGCGTAGAGCGGACTGGTGCCGATGTCGCCGAAGACGATGCCGCTCGCGCCGAGCGCCAGCTTCCAGATGCCCGACGGCCGCTCGTGTGCTGGTGGTTCGGGGATGGGCATAACAACATCCTAGCGCATCACCCCGGCCGCCTTGAAGTAGCAGATTGCGTATGTCAGCGGCGCGGGCGTTGACCTGAGCCGCTGGTTTGGCGAGACGCGCGGCAGTGACGCCGCCGGCCCTTCCTCACCCGCTACCCCGGCGCTCACCGAGGTTCGGCCGTGGCCTCGCCGCCGCGGTGCTGGCGCTGGTCGTTCTTGGCGCGGCGCTGGTGCTGGGACGCCATTCCGGCAGCATCCCCGCTCGGCCGAATGCCGCGCTGCCGATCAAGCCGACGCCTGGCATCCGCCTGCTTGATCCGAAGCACAGCCGCATCGATGCTGCCCATATCGACGCGCGCGCGCGGGCGCTGGTCGGCCGACCAGACATGGCCGGCCTGGCCGTGGCGGTGGTCGAGAACGGCCAGCTCGCGTTCGCGAAGGGCTATGGCGAGACGCAGGCGGGCAAGGGCGAGCCGGTCACCGCGCAGACGCTGTTCCGCTGGGCCTCGGTCTCCAAGGGCGTCGCGGCGACTATGACGGCGCTGCTGGCCAGCCAGGGCAAGCTGTCGCTCGACGATCCGGTGGCGAGATGGTCGTCGATCCGGCTGCCCGCCGGCGGCGAGCGGGTCGCGACCCTCACCGACGCGCTGTCGCACCGGCTCGGCATCGTCCGCAACGCCTATGACGATCGGCTGGAGGGTAACGAGGACCCCCGGCAGATCCGCAGCGAGTTGGGCAAGCTTGAAGCGCTATGCCGGCTGGGCACCTGCTTCGCCTATGAGAATGTCGCCTTCGACCTCGTTCACGAGGCGGTGGAGAAGGCCACGGGGCAGAGCTACGACGCGGCCGCGCATCGGCTGCTGTTCGGCCCGCTCGGCATGACGTCGGCGGGCACCACGCGCGAGGAGCTGGTCGCTGCCAGCAGCTGGGCACGCCCGCACAAGGGCCGCACCACGCTGCCGGTGGAGGAAGCCTATTACCGCATCCCCGCCGCCGCCGGCATGAACAGCTCGATCGTCGATCTCGCGATCTGGATGCGCGCGCAGATGGGCGGTGCGCCGGCCGTGCTGTCGCCGGCGCTGCTGCTGACGCTCCACCGTCCTCGCGTGTCGACGCCGCCACATGGCCGAGCCGATCGCCTGGCTCCGCACGACGTCAGCTACGGCCTCGGCTTTCGCCAGATCGACTATGCCGGCCATCACCTGATCGGCCATCGCGGCGCGGTGCGCGGCTATCGCTCGGTGCTGCTGTTCGATCCGGCCGAGCAGGTCGGCGTGGTGATGCTGTGGAACTCGGAAGCATCCAGGCCGGTGGGGCTCAGCCTGGAAATCCTCGACGGCTATTACCGGCATCCGTTCCACGACTGGCTGCAGCTCGACAAACCGTGACCCCACCAAGGCACCCAGTGCCCTGGTGGGGTGGCGCCGTCAGGCCTTGGCCAGCGCCAGGTCGTAGCGGTCGGCGTTCATCACCTTGGTCCAGGCGACGACGAAGTCCTTGACGAACTTCTCCTTGGCGTCGTCCATCGCATAGACCTCCGCCAGTGCCCGCAGGATCGAGTTGGAGCCGAACACCAGGTCGGTGCGCGACGCCGTCCAGCGCTGCTCATGCGTGTCGCGGTCGGTGCCGACGAACTCCTCGTCGCTCTCGTCGCTGACCTGCTTCCACGCCGTGCCCATGTCGAGCAGGTTGACGAAGAAATCATTGGTCAGCTGGCCCGGCCGGTCGGTGAACACGCCGTGCTTCTCCGCCTTGGCGTGGTTGCCACCCAGCACGCGCAGCCCGCCGAGCAGCACCGTCATCTCCGGCGACGACAGGTCCAGCAGCTGCGCCCGGTCGATCATCAGCTCCTCGGTCGGGACGTTGTACTTGACCTGGAGATAGTTGCGGAAGGCGTCGGCCTTGGGCTCCAGCACGTCGAAGCTCGCCGTGTCGGTCCACTCCTCGGTCGCATCGGTGCGGCCGGGGGTGAACGGCACCTCGATGGCGTGGCCGGCCGCCTTGGCCGCCGCCTCGACCCCGACCGAGCCGCCGAGCACGATCAGGTCGGCGATCGACACCTTCTTGGCACCGCCGTCGAAATCCGCCTTGATCCGCTCGTACACGCCTAGCACGCGCGCCAGCTGCTCGGGCTGGTTGACCTCCCAGTCCTTCTGCGGGGCGAAGCGGATGCGCGCGCCATTGGCACCGCCGCGGCAGTCCGACACCCGCCAGGTCGAGGCCGAGGCCCAGGCGGTCGCCACCAGCTCGGCGATCGACAACCCCGAATTAGCAATGACGCCCTTCAGCTCGGCGATCTCGGCCGCCTCGATCTGCGGATAGTCGGCGGCGGGAACCGGGTCCTGCCAGATCAGGTCCTCGGTCGGCGCTTCCGGCCCGAGCAGGCGGATCTTCGGACCCATGTCGCGATGGGTCAGCTTGAACCAGGCGCGCGCCCAGGCGTCGGCGAAGTAGGCCGGGTCGGCCCGGAACTTCTCCATCACCGCGCGGTAGGACGGGTCGACCTTCAGCGCCATGTCGGCGGAGGTCATCATCGTCGGCACGCGCTTGCCGGCCGTGTGCGCGGCCGGGGCCAGCGTCTCGTCGGGATTGCCGACCGGCTGGAACTGGTTCGCGCCCGCCGGGCTCTTCACCAGCTCATATTCATGGTCGAGCAGCATGTCGAAATAGGACATGTCCCAGGTGGTCGGCGTCGGCGTCCACGCGCCCTCGATCCCCGAGGTGATGGTGTGGTCGCCCATGCCGGTCTCGTGATCCGACAGCCAGCCCAGGCCCTGGCTGGCGATGTCGGCCCCTTCCGGCTCCTTGCCGACCAGCTTCGGATCGCCGGCGCCATGCGCCTTGCCGAAGGTGTGGCCGCCAGCGGTCAGCGCCGCCGTCTCCTCGTCGTTCATGCTCATCCGGGCAAAGGTCTCGCGCATGTCGCGCGCCGAGCCCATCGGGTTGGGGCAGCCGCCGGGGCCTTCGGGATTGACGTAGATCAAGCCGTGCTGAATCGCCGCGAGCGGCTCCTCCAGCGCCATGCCGGCTTCCTCGTCGATGCGGGTCTGGCCCAGCCATTCCTCCTCGGTACCCCAGTAGACGTCCTTCTCCGGCTCGAACACGTCCTCGCGGCCGCCGCCAAAGCCGAAGGTGGGTCCGCCCATCGACTCGATCGCGACGTTGCCGGCGAGGATGAACAGGTCCGCCCAGCTCAGCTTCGCGCCATACTTCTGCTTGATCGGCCAGAGCAGCCGGCGCGCCTTGTCGAGGTTGCCGTTGTCCGGCCAGGAGTTGAGTGGCGCGAACCGCTGCTGCCCGGCGCTGGAGCCGCCACGGCCGTCGGCGGTGCGATAGGTCCCGGCCGAATGCCACGCCATGCGGATGAAGAACGGGCCGTAATGACCGTAATCCGCCGGCCACCAAGGCTTGCTGTCGGTCATCAGCGCGGTCAGGTCCTGCTTCAGCGCCGCATAGTCGATTGTCTTGAACGCCTTGCCATAGTCGAACTCGTCGCCCATCGGGTTGCTCGACTTGCCCTTCTGGTGAAGGATCTCGAGCGACAGCTGGTTGGGCCACCAATCGCGGCTGGTCTGCCCCAGCAGCGTGCGCAGCGCCGCCGGCTGCTTGTTGGGATCGTTGATCGGGCTGCCTTCGGTAATCGCGTCCATCTCAGGTCTCCTATGCGTCGCGAGCGCCACCGCGTTCGCCAATCGTGCCGGGGGGCTCGCCGGAGCGGCACCCGCCTTCCGCAGCCATATGGACCTTCGCGGCAAATCAATCCAATGAGGGTAAATCATCGCAGTCATCGAGAAGTCCGATCAGCAGCTATCCCTCGGTCCGGCAGCTTTCCTATCTGGTCGCGCTGCACGAGCATGGCCATTTCGGCCGTGCCGCCGCGGCGTGCTTCGTGACGCAATCGACGCTGTCGGTCGGGCTTGCCGAGCTGGAGCGGCTGCTCGGCACGCTGCTGGTCGAGCGGTCCAAGCGCAGCGTCCGCTTCACGGCGATGGGCGAGGAGGTGGTGGCGCGGGCGCGGCACGTCATCCTCGCGACCGAGGATCTGTGTACGGTCGCGCAGGGCGCGCGCGAGCCGCTGGTGGGATCGATCAGGCTGGCGGCGATCCCGACCATCGCCCCCTATCTGCTGCCGCGCGTCCTGGCCGGGGTGGAGGCGGCTTGGCCGCAGCTGCGGCTGATGGTGCGCGAGATGCTGACCAGCCCCGCCTGCGAGGCGCTGCACCGCGGCGACGGCGATTGCGTCCTGCTGGCGCTGCCCGCCGAGTGCGGCGACGTGGAGGCGTTCGAGGTCGCGATCGATCCGCTGGTCCTCGCCTCGCCGGCGACGGAGGGGGAGGTGGGCACCGCCGTCGCGTTCGACCGGATCGACCCGGAGCGGCTGCTGCTGCTGGAGGACGGCCATTGCCTGCGCGATCATGCCCTTGCCACCTGCCAGGCGGGCGGGTCGGCCGGCGACGCCGCCTTGGTCGCCTCGACGCTGGAGACGCTTGTGCGGCTGGTCGATGCGGGGCGCGGGCTCACCTTGCTGCCGCAGATGGCGGTGGACGCGGGCATCCTCACCGGCTTCCGCGTCCGCAGCAGCGCCATCACCGGCGGCAGCGCGGAGCGGCGCGTCGCCCTGGTATGGCGGCGCGGCCATTCGCGTCAGGACGAGTTCCGCCTGCTCGGCCGCACCATCCGCGACGCGGTCGGCGGCGACGGCGCGGCGATCAGGCCGGGCCAAGCCGTGGCCTGACGCCATCGACCGGTTGCGTTCGCCGGCGCTTGGCATAGCGTGCGGCGCGAAGCCCGCATCAGGAGAGGACGATGCCCAGGACCGCGTTGCTGTTCCTTGCCGCTGTGATCGCGGCGATCTGGCCTCATGCGGCGCGCGCGAGCGGCGATTACGGCTGCACGGCGGCGTGGAAGCTGCGCCATCACGACTTCACCGGCTGCGACAACATGGTGATGCTCAGCCCCGGCAACGACACGCGCGTCAACCTGGTGCTGCTGGCGCATGGCGGCACCGGCCGGCCGCCGCCGCCGCCGCGCGATCCGTCGCGCCCGGAGCCGCTGTTCGACTGGTCGACCTTCCAGACATGGCGGTTCGGGACCGCGCCGGGGATCGGCGACAACGACCATGCCGCCGGCGAGGGCTC
>NZ_CAHJXA010000067.1 GCF_903644135.1 Sphingomonas bacterium
CACCAGCGCCAACTCGACCAGCCCGGGTTGCCCGCCGGGCTATGTCGTCCGCCGCGACGCGCCAGCCTTCTACTATGGCGGCTATGGCGACGATCCCTATTACTACGCTGCACCCGGCTGGTACCAGCCGTGGTTCTTCTATGGTGGTGCCTGGACCTACCGGCCCTATCCGTACCACCTCTTCTACTATGGCCATTACGGCTACGGCTACGGCCGCGGCTATGGCTATGGCCGGGGCTATGCGTATCGCGGTGGCTATGGGCGCGGGTACGGCGGCCGCGGCCTCCGCCGCTGATCGGCAGGGAATCGAGCGCCTAGCGGTTCAGGCGCTCGATCTTCTCGTTGAGGGCGGCGAGCTGTGCCTTCAGGGCGGCGATCTCGTCGTCCTTGCCGTTTGACCCTGTGGTCGCGGTGGCGGCTGGCTTGAACGCGCTCGTCGCCGCCTCGAACATCGCCATGTTCCGCTTGGCGAGGTCGGCAAAGGGCGAGCCGGCGAACGCGCCCTCGACTGCCGACTTGAACTGCTCCTGGTTGCGGCGGAAGCTGTCCATCGACGCTTCCAGATAGCCTGGCACCATCGTCTGCATCGAGTCGCCGTACATCGAGATCAGCTGCCGCAGGAAGCTGACCGGCAGCATCGTCTGGCCGCGGCTCTCCTCTTCCATGATGATCTGGGTGAGGACATTATGGGTGATGTCCTCGTCGGTCTTGGCGTCGAGCACCTTGAAGTCGCGCCCCTCGCGCGTCATCGCGGCGAGGTGATCGAGCGTGATGTAGGACGAGGTCTCGGTATTGTAGAGCCGCCGGTTGGCGTATTTCTTGACGATGACGGGCCCGTCGCCTGCTGGCTTCTTCATGATCCACCCCTGTTGCTCCAGCGTTGCTACACTCGCTGATACCGCGCCGCAACATGATGGTTGCTGCGCAGCGCAGGTGCAGCAGGAACGGTGCTCAGGGCGTCCAGTGGCGCTCGAAACGGCTGCCAAGCCCCGTCAGAAGCTCATATTGCGACATGCCCATGACCAGGGACGCCGCGAGCAGATCATAATCGAGCCGCACCCAGTCGCCCTCCGCCAGCCCGGGTGCCGCACCGACGTCGAGGGCGAGCAGGTCCATCGACACGCGGCCGATCACAGGCAACGCCACATCGCCCGCATAGCCGCGACCATGGCTGGAAAAGCCGCGGCAATAGCCATCGGCATAGCCGATATTGAGGATCGCGACCTCGGTGTCGGCAGCGGCCAGCCAGGTCGCGTTATAGCCGACCGTCTCGCCGGCGGCGACGCGGCGACGTTGCAGGATCTGCGCTTCGGGCGTCGCGACCTGGCGGACGACGCCGGCGAACTCGGCGCGCGGCACACCGCCGTACAGCGCCAGCCCCGGCCGGGTGAGGTCGAACGCATAGTCCGCCCCCAGCGCGATCCCCGCCGAGTTGGCGAGGCTTAGCCGCAGGGCCGCGGTCCGCCCTGCCAGTGCGGCGAAGCTCGCCCGCTGGCGCTTGTTCATTGCCGCGTCGTCGTCGGCGCACGCCAGGTGGCTCATCAGCGTGTCGATCGCGAGCCCGTCGAGCAGCCCGGTCGCGACCTCCTCGACCGCGACGCCCAGCCGGTTCATGCCGGTATCGACCATCACGTCGCACACGCCGCCGCCGGCTTCGCGCCAGCGCGCGACCTGTGCCGCCGTGCTCAGCACCGGCCGCGCCGGTGATGCCAGCGCCTCCGCCATGTCCTCCGCGCGGACGCCGTGCAGCACCGACAGCGACACGCCCAGCGGCACCAGCTTCGCCGCCTCCGCCCAGGTCGCGACGAAGAAGTCGGCACATCCCGCCGCCGCCAGCCGCCGCACCACCTCGACCGCGCCCAGGCCATAGCCGTCGGCCTTGACCGCCGCCCCGCACGGGGCGCGCCCGCTCATCCGTGCCAGCGTGCGCCAGTTGGCGACCAGGGCACCGGCATCGAGCGACAGGCGGAGCGGGAGCATCCCGCCGCGTTATCGGTGTGCGCGTCCCGCGTCGAGCGCTGTACGCGGCTCCTTCAACCCGATGACCGTCACCACCAACGCCATCGCTACCACCGCCATCGTGTACCACAGCCCGGCGAACGGATTGCCGGTCTTGGCAACGACATATTGGCTGATGAAGGGCAGGAAGCCGCCGAAATAGCCGGTGCCGATATGATAGGGGATCGACAGCGACGAATAGCGGATCGCTGGCGGGAACATCTCCGCCAGCAACGCCGCGACTGGACCATAGGTGATCCCCGACAGCGCCCCCAGCATCAGGATCGCGACGAGGATGAGCGCGATCCGGCCCGGCGACGGCCGCACCTTGGCAAGGTCGTAGCCCGCGCCGGCGAGGGCGGCGTCAAGGCCGGCAGGGCTCTGATCGGCAACCGGCGCGCCGCCGATCGACACGAACGTCACCTCAGCGCGTGCCTTGGTATAGGCGATGCCCTTCTTGGAGAGATAGTCGAGCAGCCGGCCGCAGGCGTCGGCCTGAGTAGCGGCGAACGGGCTGTAGCCGCAGGCCGGACCCGCCACCACCACCGGCGCGCGGGCGGCGGCTCGCGACAGGCCGGGATTGGCGGCGACGCCGATCGCCCAGAAAATCGGAAACAGCAGGATCAGCGTCAGGGTGTAGCCGATCACGATCGGCGGCTTGCGACCCACCCGGTCCGACAGCCGCCCGAACAGGATGAACCAGCCCAGCCCCATCAGCGCGCCCGCGCCGGTGATGAGCTGCGCCGTCGTCTCCTCGACGCGCATCGTCGTCTGCAGGAACGACAGCACCGTGAACATCGCGGTGTACCAGATCACCGTCAGCCCGGCAGCGATGCCGAACAGCGCCACCGCCATCCGCCGGAGGTTGCCGGGATAGGTGAAACTCTCGACCAGCGGGTTGCGCGCGCGGGCTCCATGCGCGCGCATCGCCACGAACACCGGGCTCTCCGACAGCTTGAGCCGCATCCACAGCGACACCGCCAGCAGCAGGATCGAGAACAGGAACGGGATGCGCCAGCCCCAGGTGCCCCACGTCGCGGCGCTGACGCTGCCGCGGGTGGTGAGGACCACGGCCAGGCTGAGGATGAAGCCGCCGACCACGCCCGCCTGGATGAAGCTGGTGTAGAAGCCGCTCTTGCCCGGCGGCGAATGTTCGGCGACGTAGATCGCCGCGCCGCCATACTCACCGCCCAGTGCCAGCCCCTGCGCGATCCGCAGTAGCAGCACCAGCGCCGGCGCGGCGAAGCCGATCGTCGCCGCCGAGGGGACCAGGCCGACGCCGGCGGTGGCGATGCCCATCAGCGTGATGGTGACGAGGAATGTGTATTTGCGCCCCAGCCGGTCGCCGAGATAGCCGAACAGCACCGCGCCCAGCGGCCGGAAGCCGAACCCGACCGCGAAGCCGGCCCAGGCGAGCAGCGTCTGCACCACTTCGCTGCCGGCCGGGAAGAAGGTGCGCCCGATAATTCCCGACGCGGCCAGGGTGCCGTAGATAAAGAAGTCGTACCATTCGAACATGGTGCCGAGCGCCGACGCGCCGATCACCAGCCGGATGTCGGCGGCGGTCGGCTGGTCGCGGATGTCGTCGATGCCCATTCGGCTCCCCTCGTACCTCCAGGGTAGCGCGAGTGGCGGCGGGGGCAAGAGCTGGCTCCCGCGGTTCGTCCCCCCGGGCCTTGTGCCGGGGTCCAGGGTCAAGCAGCGCTGCGCCCGTGGCTCTGGATGCCGGGACAGACCCGGCATGACAGACTTGGCCTTACACCTTGGCCGCGAAGATCATCCGGCCGGGGCCGAGCAGCGCAAAGGCGCGCTCCAGCTCGTTCTGGCCGACCGCGAAGCAACCCTGGCTGCGGCCGAGCATCCCGTGGGTGCGCACCATCTCCGGGTTGGAATACCAGGCCGAGTGCATGACGATGCCGCGCGGCAGCGCGTTGCTGTTGGTCGGATCGAGCCCGACCAACCGCTGCGACCGGCCATGCTTGCCGTTGTAATAGTCGCTAGCCAGAAACGCTCCCTCGCACGACGCGTTGGAGCCGTCGTCGTTGGAGAACCGGCTGAGCCAGCCGCTATGCTCGGGGTCGGAGCCGCTGCCGTGCGCGACCAGCATCGACTGGCTGGTACCGCTGGCGAGGTCGACGAAGTGAAAGCGCGCCTCGCGCGACGGCGCGGCGAAATCGGCGATGGCGATGCGATCGCGATGCTCGATCCGCGACGCATGTCGGTCGAGCGCGGCGAGCGCATGGCGCAGCAGCTCGGGGCGGACGACGCGCGGGCTGGTCGCTGGCGGCGAGACCGGGAAGGTCGGGCGGGTCGCCTTGGTCGGGGTCAGCGGGAACAGCGGACCTGTCGCGGAGAGAGCGCCAGGCACCGCCAGCGCGACCGCGGCAACCGCCCCATTCTTCAGGATCGCGCGCCGATCATGCGCAGCCGTCAACCAATCGTGCATCATCGCTCCTGCCGGGAACCCCTTCCGCTCGGACGATATAGCAGCCGCCGTCGTAACTTTCTGCCGCTGTTTCCGTGCGTTGCCGGCTGAACACCGCCATCCGTCGCGGCAACGGCGCGCTTCGTCGCACGCCGGGCGCGACGGCACGATTTTCGCATCGGCGCGTTGAGGGATTCGTCTGGTGTGGAGATGCTCGCCATGAGGATGCTGATCGTTGCTGCGACACTGCTGGCTGCCACGATATCGTCGGCCATGCCGGCGGCTGCCGCAACGTCCGCCGCCGCGTCCGTGACGGTCGACGAGGCGGCGACGCTCGCTCCCGGCAGCTATGTCTGGCGCGACAGCGGTGACGCCGCGGTGTCGATCGTGGTCAGCCTGCCCGATCAGCGCGCCTATGTGTATCGCGGCAGCGCGCTGGTCGCGGTCAGCACCGTCTCGACCGGGCGGCAGGGTCGCGAGACGCCGATCGGCTCCTTCCCCGTCCTGCAGAAGGCGGCGATGCACCGCTCGACGCTGTATGACGACGCGGCGATGCCGTTCATGCAGCGGCTGACCTGGGACGGCGTCGCGATCCACGCGGGCAGCAACCCCGGCTTCCCGACCTCGCACGGCTGCGTCCATGTCCCGACCGCATTCGCGAAGAAGCTGTTCGCGGTGACCCGGATCGGCACGCAGGTGTCGATCGTCGACGCGTCGGTCGATGGCTCGCCGGTCGACCTAGCCCCGCCGGCGCCGATCGAGACCCAGGCGGAGACGGCAAGCGCCAATGCCACGCAACTGGCGGCGCTGAGCAAGGCGGACGGCGCGGGGTCGCGCTAAGCTTGCCTCGATCGGCGTTGCTGGCGGAGTAGCGCTGGGACTGGCATGGGCGGCCGATGCCGACCGTCGCTGCTCTTACCCCGCTCCTTGTCATGACCCTTGCCGGCCAGGACGCACTCGTCTCACAGAGCAGCCGCGCGTCACGGACCGTCCTGGCCGCGCCGACCGCCGCGACGATGGTGGTCGCCCCGGTGGCGATGGCGATCGCCGGCTTCGACACCGATGGCGACGGCCGCACCAGCCGCGCCGAGCTGACCGCCGGCATCGCACGCAGCTTCGCGGCGGTCGACACCGGCCATAGCGGCAGCCTGCGCTACCTCGATTATGCCGAATGGGCGCTACGCTATCTCGGCGACCGCAATGCGCTGCCCAGCCCGTTCGAGGTCGACGCCAACGGCGACGACCGGATATCGCTGGCCGAGTTACAGGCCGCATTCGCCGCTGCGTTCGACCGGATGGACACCAACCACGACGGCTCTGTCAGCCGCGCCGAACTCCTGACCATCCGCGAGGGCCGGGTGCCGGACGATGGCCGTGGCGGCAAGCGGCGCGGGCGCTGAACCCGGGCCGATGACGCCGCGCTTCGCCTTTTCGATCGCCGCCACCGACGGTGCGGCACGCACCGGCGTCATCGCCACCCGGCGCGGCGAGATCCGCACCCCCGCCTTCATGCCGGTCGGCACCGCCGCGACGGTCAAGGCGATGAAGCCGGGCGACGTCGCCGCGGCGGGTGCCGACATCATCCTGGGCAACACCTATCACCTAATGCTGCGCCCCGGCGCGGAGCGCGTCGCGCGGCTGGGCGGGCTGCACGCGCTGATGGGGTGGCAGCGGCCGATCCTGACCGATTCGGGAGGCTATCAGGTGATGAGCCTCGCCGACCTCACCCAACGGTCGGAGGAGGGAGTCGCGTTCAAGTCGCACCTCGATGGCAGCCGCCACCTGCTCAGCCCCGAACGGTCGATCGCCATCCAGCGGCTGCTCGGCAGCACGATCGTCATGGCGTTCGACGAACTGGTGCCGACCACCGCGACGCGCGACGTGCAGGAGGCGGCGATGGAGCGGTCGATGCGCTGGGCGCGGCGGTCGCGCGCCGCGTTCGACGCCGGCGAGGGCCATGCCGAGGGCAACGCGATCTTCGGCATCCAGCAGGGCGCGCTCGACGAGGGGCTGCGCGCGTCTTCCGCCGACGCGCTGATCGACATCGGCTTCGACGGCTATGCGATCGGCGGACTGGCGGTCGGCGAGGGGCAGGCGGCGATGTTCGGCTGCCTCGACTTCGCGCCCGGGCAGTTGCCGGCGGACCGGCCGCGCTATCTGATGGGCGTCGGCAAGCCGACCGACATCGTCGGCGCGGTGGAGCGCGGCGTCGACATGTTCGATTGCGTCCTCCCGACCCGCTCCGGGCGCACCGGCCAGGCGTTCACCCGCGATGGACCGATCAACCTGCGCAACGCGCGCTTCGCCGAAGACCAGGCACCGCTCGACGCGACCTGCGCCTGTCCGGTCTGCGCCGGCTGGAGCCGCGCCTATCTCCACCATCTGGTCCGCTCCGGCGAAATCCTTGGCGCGATGCTGATGACGGAGCATAATATCTGGTTCTATCAGGCGCTGATGGCCGACCTGCGCGCCGCCATCGCCGAAGAGCGGCTCACCGCCTTCGCCAACGACTTCCGGACGCGCTATAACGCCGAAAAAGGAGAGACCGCGTGACCGACCAGAGCGACGACGCCCCTAACGAAATCCTCGCCGCCGCCCGTGAGGTGACGGAGCAGGGCGAGGCCGCCGCCAAGGCGCTGGCCGACAAGGCCAAGAGCTGGCCGCTGGCGATCGGCATCGCCGCCGGCATCGGCTCGGCGGCAATCGCCGGGGCGGTGCTGTACGCCAGCCGCGACAAGAAGCGAAAATAAGCGATACCGTCTCGGCGGCGTCGCTGATCGCTACGCTCAGCCCTCGATCACATGTGGCACGAAGCGGGCGGTGTTGGTGGTGATCAGGCCGTCCTCGCGGATGCCCATCCCCGCCGGCTCGCCGTCGATGATCCAGCTGCCCAGCACCGGGAAGCAGCCCGGCGCCGTCTCCGGTAGCGGGTACAGCGCCTGGTAGAGGAAACCCTCCTCTCCATAAACGCCGGCGGTCTCGGCGAGGATGGTGCCGGCGCGGCGGATCGAGACATTAGCCCCCTCGCGCGCCAGCAGCGGCTTGGCCACCGCATCGCCGTTCGGCATGTCGAAGCTTGCCAGCAGCAGGTTGGGGTGGCCGGGGAAGAGCTGCCACAGGATCGGCAGGATCGCCTTGTTCGACCAGATCATCTTCCACACCGGCTCGATCCACAGCGTGTCGGCGAAGCTCTCCAGCAGCTGCGGCGCGAATGCCTCGCTCGCCAGCCACTCCCATGGGTAGAGCTTGAACAGCGCCGCGATCGGCTGCTCGTCCAGGTCGACGAAGCAGTGCCGGTCCGCGTCCCAGCCGAGATCGTCGACCAGGATCGGCATCGTCGCCAGCCCTGCCGCCTCGGCGGTGTCGCGCAGATAGCTGGTGGTGACCGCATCCTCGCCGGAGGCATCGGCGGCATGGGCGAACCAGAGCGGGGCCGGCAGCAGCGGCGCGAGGTCGCGCCACTTCGCGACCAGCCGCTCGTGCAGGCTGTTGAACTGGTCGGCGGCGGGGAACACCTCCTCCTTCCACGACCATTGGATCACCGCCGCCTCCAGCAGCGAGGTCGGCGTGTCGCAATTGAACTCGAACAGCTTGGGCGGTTCCGCACCGTCATAGCCGAGATCGAAGCGGCCGAAGTTGAGCGCCGGCGGCTCGCCGTTCCAGGCGTCACGGATCGGCTGGTGAAATGCCGGCGGAATGCCGAACCGGTCGAGCAACCGCTGGTCGTCGACGATCGCCTGCCCGGCGGCGAGGAACAGCCGGTACAGCTCGGCAGTCGCCGCCTCGACCGTCTCGATCTCGGCGAGGGTGAAGCTGTAGCAGGCGCTCTCGTTCCAATAGGGTTCGCCGCCCCCCGCTTCTTGGCCAACGCCGTGCCAGATCAGCCCCTCCGCCTCGACCTTGCGGCGCCAGTCGGGACGCGGCGTCAGGGTGCGGCGGATCACTCGCCCGCACCGCCGAAGCTGCGCGCCGAGGAGCCGAAGCCGCCGCGCGCGACGGCGGCGCTGCGGGTGAACGCCGTCGCCGCCGGTGCCCGGAAATAGGAGTGTCCCGCCGCCGGCGTGAACGAGCCGCCGCGCACCGGTTCGCCATAATAAGGCAGCGCCGACTGCCGGCCGAGATAATACCACAGGAATGCACTGCCCATACCACCGCCGGCGTGTCGCTGCCCCGGGCACTGGTCGTCGGGCACGCGCTTGCCCTGCTGGTCGACGCAGACGGCGGTGTCGCGGTCCGCGGTCCAGCCATTGTCCTGCTGCCCGCACCCCGCCGCCAGCAATGCGGCGGCGACCCCGGTGGTGATCTTCAGGTCCTTCATCGTCGCTCCCCTGTCCGGCCCCTTACACTCCTGTCACCGGCGCGATGCAATCGCCCGCTTCCGCCGGCTCCTTGACCGGCCTCATGCGTTGGGCGACGAAACAGAAAAGGGGACATCATGGCCGCCGAGCCGCATCTGCCATGGACGACGGGCCCCAGCGGCCAGGGGGCGACGATGTGCGCCTGGTGCCACCGCGACATCTACGCGCCCGCCCTGCCATGTTCGGTCAGGCCGGTAGAGGGGCTGATGCGGATGGACACGCAGCCCGGTTTCGGCGCGCGCTGCCAATATGAGCTGAGCACCCGCCGGCCCGACATCATCGCCGCCGTGGATGCCGGGATCGAGACGAGCGCCATCGATGCCTAGCGAGCGGCAATAACCCTTTCTTAAAGGTCTCGGCGCAGCCTTGTGGGCATGAAGGCGCTGCTATTCTCGCTGCTGATCGTGGTCGGGCTCGACGAAGCGTTCGACGGCGGTGCCGGCGTGCAGGCCTGCTACGTCCTCATCGTCGATCTCGTCCGCGGCACCAGACGCGAAGTCGGCGGCTCGGTGTTCCGCCGCTGATCTCAGGTCCAGTAGAGGATGCGCGCGTGCGGCAGGACGCGGCCGATCGCCTCCTCGAAGAACCCGCGCAGGCGGCGCATCGTCGCGGCGTCATAGACCTGCTTCTCGCCGCCGAACTTGGTGCGCTTGGTGGTGCGGTCCTGCATCGTCATGTCGAGCGCCGAGCCCGGATACCAGCTGTCGAGCATCGCCTTCGACCCCGCCGTGTAGCGGTGGGTGATCAGCTCGACCGTCAGGTCGAGGTCGGCGACCCCGGCCAGCGCCGCGCCAGCCGCGTCGATCAGCTCGCCATAGGCCTGTTCCCAGCCCTCGGCGGCGATGATCGGCGCGATCGTCAGCCCGACCGGATAGCCCGCCGCCGCCATCCGCCCCAGCGCCGCCAGCCGTGCGGCGACCGGCGAGGTGCCGCCCTCGAACCGGGCGAAGCGGCGCGGGTTGATCGAGGCGCGCATCCGCGTACGGCGCTGATGGTCTAGGCCGAGCAGCGGCTCGACCGCGGCGAACTTGCTGGTGAAGCGGAGCTGCGCGTCCGCCTGCCACTCCCCGAACCAGGCGATCGCCGCCGACAGCGAGCCGGTCAGATGCTCCAGCGCCAGCGGATCGGTATAGCATGACGCCTCGAAGGTGGTGCCCTCATGCGCCCGCGCCCGGCTGCGCGAGGTAATGGTGCCCTGGCCGAGATGCGGCGGCAGGCCGGCCAGGATCTCGTCGAGATTGGCGTAGACCCGCGTGATCGGCGGCCCCTTGAGCGAACCGGCGAGATAGCAATAGCTGCAATGCGCCGGGCACCCCTCGGCGAGGTCGACCCGCCAGTCGGCGCTGGGCGCGATCGGTTGCAGGCGGCGCTTCGACGGTGGCGCGACCGTCACCGCCAGCGTCGCCTTCGCCTCGGCATAGGCGCGCCGCGGGTCGTCGGGCATCGCCAGCGACAAGCGGTCAGTCGGCAGCTCCACCACCTCGACCCCCAGCGCTCCCGCCCGCGCGGCGACCTGGCGGCCATGCGCCCAGTCTCGCGCCGAGCG
>NZ_CAHJXA010000068.1 GCF_903644135.1 Sphingomonas bacterium
GGCCGGCGTCCGGCCCCGACGCGCCCGCCGGGGCCCGCGTCCGGGTGACGCGGGTCGCCGGTGGCACGCTGGTCGTCGAGCCCGAGATCAGGCCGGCTGCATGACCACCGGCGCGGCCTGCCTGACGCCCTCGTCGACATGCGGCTCGAACTGAGCAAAGTTCTCGACGAACTGATCGACCAGCCGGGCGGCGGTATCGTCGTAGCTGCCCTTGTCGGCCCAGGTCTCGCGCGGGTCGAGGATCGTCGCATCCACCCCCGGCACGCTCACCGGAACCTCGAAGCCGAAGTTCGGGTCGGTGCGGAACTCGGCATCGTTGAGGCTGCCGTCCAGCGCCGCCGCCAGCAGCGCGCGCGTTGCCTTGATCGGCATCCGGTGGCCAGTGCCGTATTTGCCGCCGGTCCAGCCGGTATTGACTAGCCAGCAATCCACCCCGCCCTTCGCGATCCGCTCCTTGAGCAGATTGCCGTAGACCCAGGGCTGGCGCGGCATGAACGGCGCGCCGAAACAGGTCGAGAAGGTCGCGTCGGGCTCGACCACGCCGATCTCGGTGCCGGCGACGCGGGCGGTGTAGCCGGACAGGAAATGGTACATTGCCTGATCCGGCGTCAGCTTGGCGATCGGCGGCAGGACGCCATAGGCGTCGGCGGTCAGGAAGATCATGTTGCGCGGCACCGGCCCGAGATTAGCGTCCGACGCATTGGGGATGAAGTCGATCGGATAGGCCGCACGGCTGTTCTCGGCGAGGCTGGCGTCGTCGAGATCGAGCTGGCGGGTTACGCCGTCCATCACCACATTCTCCAACACCGTGCCGAAGCGCTTGGTGGTCGCGAAAATCTCCGGCTCGGCGTCGGCCGACAGGCGGATCATCTTGGCGTAGCAGCCACCCTCGAAGTTGAAGACCGCAGTGTCGGACCAGCCATGCTCGTCGTCGCCGATCAGGGTGCGGCTGGCGTCGGCGCTGAGCGTCGTCTTGCCGGTGCCGGACAGGCCGAAGAACACCGCCGTGTCGCCGTCCGGGCCGATATTGGCCGAGCAATGCATCGGCATCACGCCGGCCGGTGGCAGCAGGTAGTTGAGCAGGCTGAACACCGACTTCTTCATCTCGCCGCCATAGCGGGTGCCGCCGATCAGGATCAGCTTCTCCGTGAAGCTGACCGCGATCACGGTTTCGCTGCGGCAGCCATGCCTATCGGGATCGGCGCGGAAGCTGGGCAGGTCGATGATCGTGTAATCGGCCTCGAACCCCTTCAGCTCATACTCCTCCGGGCGGACCAGCATGGTGCGGATGAACAAGTTGTGCCAGGCGAACTCGTTGATCACCCGGACGCGGACGCGATGCTCGGGCTGCGAGCCGCCGAACAGGTCCTGGACGTACAGGTCCTCCTTGTCGACCAGCGCCTTGACGAAGTCGGCCTTGAGCGCCGCGAAGTGCTCGGGCTCCATCGCCTGGTTGCTCTTGCCCCACCAGATGGTGGACTCGGTCTCGGCGTCGCGGACGATGAAGCGGTCCTTGACCGAGCGGCCGGTATGCGGCCCGGTCTCGACCACCAGCGGACCGTCGGCGGAGAGCTTGCCCTCGCCGCGCGCTACGGCCGCCTCGACCAGCCGTGCGGTGGTCAGGTTCCAGTGCAGGTCGGCCCGGGTCTCGATCCCCTGCCGCTCCAGCCCTGCATCCGGGATTCGCTCGCTCACCATTGCTCTCCTGTCGTCGTGGCCGCTACGGGCCTTTGCTCATGCCATAAGTGCGTCCCTATGGCCGGTCAAACACCGCGATTGAGCATGGGCGGCCTTTGCCGTAAGTCCAGCACTTCCTGCGGCCTTGAGGTCTTGGTTCAGCGCATGACGGCCACGGTCGCGCTCGTCGACGACGATCGCAACATCCTGACATCGGTGTCGATCGCGTTGCAGGCGGAGGGGTTCCTGACGCGGGTCTATTCGGACGGCGAGGCCGCGCTGAAGGCGCTGGTCGACAACCCGCCCGACATCGCCGTCCTCGACATCAAGATGCCGCGGATGGACGGGCTGGAGCTGCTGCGGCGCCTGCGTGAGCGGAGCCGGCTGCCGGTTATCTTCCTGACCAGCAAGGACGACGAGCTGGACGAGGCGCTGGGCCTGGCGATGGGGGCGGACGACTATATCGCCAAGCCGTTCAGCCAGCGCCTGCTGATCGCCCGCATCCGCGCGATCCTACGCCGTGCCGAATTGACACAGCCGGGCGTCGATGGCGCTCCGGACGTAGGAGTGGAGGGCGCGGCCGGGCCGATCGAGCGCGGCCGGCTGAGCATGGACCCCGCCCGCCACCGCACGTTGTGGGCGGGCGAGGTGGTGGTGCTGACCGTCACCGAGTTCCTGATCCTGGAGACGCTCGCCCAGCGGCCGGGCATCGTCAAGACGCGCAACCAGCTGATGGATGCAGCCTATCAGGACGACATCTATGTCGATGACCGCACCATCGACAGCCACATCAAGCGCCTGCGCCGCAAGTTCCGCGCCGTCGATGCCGAGTTCGATGCGATTGAGACGCTGTACGGGGCCGGCTACCGCTTTGCCGACGATTGAGGCCCTGTCGGGCGGTCGGCTGCAGCGCGAAGGTGCTGACCTGACGCTGCGCTGGTCGGGGCAGATCTCGCTCACCCGGCGTATTCTCGCGGTCAACATCGTCGCGCTGCTGCTGCTGGCGGGGGGCTTCTTCTATCTCGACAGCTATCGCAGCCGACTGGTTGACAGCCGCGTCGCCGAGGCGGCGCGTGAGGCGCGGTTGATCGGTGAGGCGATCGCGACCAGTCCGCCCACTGCACGCGATGCGCTGATCGCCCGGCTGGCGCGCGACACCCATGCCCGCGTCCGCGTCTATGATCCGGGGGGCCGCCAACTGGCGGATAGCAGCGCACTGGGCCCGGTCACCTTCAAGCTGATCGACCCGCATACCGAGCGGCGTGGGCAGGATATCGGCCGCTTCATCGACGCGACTATCGACACGATCGTCGGCGCGGCCCGCCCGCCGCTCTATCGCGAGCATGGCGACGGGCTCGGCTGGCCCGACATCGCCGCGGTCCGGCAGAGCGGCCGGGTCGCCACCAGCGTCTGGCGCGCCCCCGATCGCACCCCGGTCATCACCGCCGTCGCAGCGTTGCCCGGTGCGAGCGGCGTCGTGCTGACCGCCAACAACGAGCGCGACATCACCTGGACGGTACGTGCCGAGCGGTTCCGGCTCAGCATGGTGCTGCTGATCGTCACGCTGATGTCGGTGCTGTTGTCGCTGTTCCTGGCGCGCACCATCGTCCGGCCGATCCGCCGGCTGGCCCGCGCCGCGGTGCGCGTGCGGCTGGGCCGCGCGCGCGAAGTGGTGGTGCCACGCCTGCCCTCGCGCCGCGATGAGATCGGGATGCTTGCCCGCGCGCTGTCGGACATGAGCCTGGCTTTGCGCGCGCGCATGGACGCGACCGAGGCGTTCGCGGCCGATGTCACTCATGAGATCAAGAACCCGCTCGCCTCGCTGCGGTCCGCGGTGGAGGGACTTGGCCGGATCAGCGATCCCGATCTGCAGAAGCGGCTGATCGGCATCATCCGCGACGACGTCCACCGGCTCGACCGGCTGATCACCGACATCTCCGACGCGTCGCGGGTCGATGCCCAGCTCAGCCGCACCAAGTTCGTGGCCGTAGACATCGGCGCGCTGCTCGCCGGGCTGGTCGCGCAGCGCCACGACCGGGGCGTCGAGCGCGCGATCCGGCTGCGCTTCGACCGTGTCGTGACCGATCCGTTGCCGGTGCTCGGCGACGGCGCGCGGCTGGAGCGGGTGTTCGAGAACCTACTCGACAACGCCGTCTCCTTCTCGCCCGACGCAGGCGTGGTGAGCGTCAACGCCACGCGGGAGCAGGACGAGCTGGTGATCCGCATCGACGACGAGGGTCCCGGCGTGCCCGCCGACCAGCGCGAGGCGGTGTTCCGCCGATTCCAGTCGATCCGCCCCTCCGGGGAGGCATTCGGCCAGCATTCGGGGCTCGGCCTCGCCATTGCGCGCACCGTCGTCGAGGGGCATCAGGGCTCGATCATGGCCGAATCGCGCGAGGACAGGATGAGCGGTGCGCGCTTCGTGGTGCGCCTGCCGCTGGTGCCGGCAAGCTGATGGCGGCGCTGTCGTCGGAGATGCTGCACGCCACCGCCGTCGCGATCGGCGGCCGCGCGGTGCTGATCGAGGGACCGTCGGGCAGTGGCAAGTCCGACCTCGCCTTGCGGCTGATCGATCGCGGCGCGAAGCTGATCGCCGACGACCGCACTCTGGTGGTGCGCACCCCCGCCGGGCTGGTGGCGCGGCCGCCCCAGACCATACCGCCGCCGCTGGAAGGCAAGATGGAGGTGCGCGGCATCGGCATTGCCGCCCTGCCCCACGCTCCCGAGGCTGCCGTCGCGCTGCTCGTGCGCCTCGATCCCGATCCGCCGCGGCTGCCCGAGCGGCGGCGGCGCACGCTTGCCGGCGTCGAGCTGCGCGTGATCGTCCTCGACCCACGGCCGCCGTCAGCGCCGATCAAGGTCGAACTCGCCCTCGCCCAACCCGGGCTGGAGGACGCGTGACTGTCTCCGCAGCGGGTACGGCCAAGACGATCCTGCTCGTCACCGGCCTGTCGGGGGCGGGCAAGTCGACCGTGCTCAAGACGCTGGAGGACATCGGCTGGGAGACGGTCGACAACCTGCCGCTCGTCCTGCTCGACCGGCTGCTGGAGGCGCCGCTGCCCGCCGGTGCGCCGGGCGACGACCAGCCGCTGGCGATCGGCATCGGCGCGCGCACCCGCGACTTCGACCCGGAGCGCATCGTCCGCAACATCCGCCGCCTCAACGAGGCGCAGAACGGCGAGCAGGGCCGCGAGATCTCGATGCTGTACCTGGATTGCGCCGGCAGCGAGCTGGAGCGGCGCTATTCGGAGACCCGCCGCCGCCATCCGCTCGCGCTCGACCGGCCGGCGAGCGACGGCATCGCCCGCGAGCGGGAGCTGCTCGCGCCGCTGCGCGATTGGGCGAACCGGCTGATCGACACCACCAGTCTTACCGCCAACCAGCTCGCCCAGGCGGTCCGCGCGCAGCTGGCTGCCGACAGCCATGGCGAACCGACGCTGTTGGTGATGTCGTTCGGCTATTCGCGCGGGATGCCGCGCAATGCCGATCTGGTGTTCGACATGCGCTTCCTGCGCAACCCGCATTGGGACCCGCTGCTGCGCCCCGGGACCGGTCTCGATGCCGACGTTGCCGGCTACATCAAGGCCGACCCTGCCTATGAGGAGGCGGTGGCGCGGATCGAGGCGCTGCTGGCGCTGCTGATCCCGCGCTACCGGGCGGAGGGCAAGTCCTACGTCACCGTCGCGATCGGCTGTACCGGCGGGAGACACCGCTCGGTCCATGTCGCCGAGCGGGTCGCGCGCACCTTGCGCGACGGCGGCTTTTCGCCCACCATTGCGCATCGCGACTTGGGCACCGCGCCGCAAGATTCGCTTGAAGGACCGCCTCGCGGCAGATGACCATTTCGTATCTTTGTACCATCACGACCCGACCTCTCGCATGATCGGCCTGGTCCTTGTCACTCACGGTCGCCTGGCCGAGGAGTTTGTGACCGCGATGATCCATGTCGTCGGTCCCCAGGACGGCGTGGCGACGATCGCGATCGGCCCCGACGACGACATGGAGGAGCGCCGCGCCGACATCGCCGCGGCGATCGGCCGCGTGGAGATGGGGCGCGGCGTCATCGTACTCACCGACCTGTTCGGCGG
This sequence comes from Sphingomonas bacterium, assembly GCF_903644135.1. GTDB lineage: Bacteria > Pseudomonadota > Alphaproteobacteria > Sphingomonadales > Sphingomonadaceae > Sphingomonas. The sequence continues at coordinate 5,766 of NZ_CAHJXA010000068.1, forward strand.
CACCCCCTCCAACCTCGCTATCTCGCTGATGGAGCGCGGGCGGGTCGAGGTGATCGCCGGCATGAACCTGCCGATGCTGATCCGGCTCGGTTCGGCGCGCAAGGCGATGAAGGTGGTCGATGCGGTCGCCGCCGCGCGCGAGGCGGGGCGCAAGTACATCACGGTCGCGTCCGAGGTGTTGGGCGAGGCGGCGGCATGAGGGGAAGGCCTTGAACGCGGTGGTGCGCAGCGTCGTCATCGCCAACCGCCGCGGGCTCCATGCACGGGCCAGCGCCAAGTTCGTCACTCTCGCCGCGACCCAGCCCTGCGAGGTCGAGGTCACCAAGGATGGCGGCGACGGCGGCGTCACCGGCACGTCAATCATGGGGCTGATGATGCTGGGCGCGGCAATGGGCGACACCATCGTCATCAGCGCCAGCGGCGATGGGGCGGCGGTCGCGGTGGAAGCGCTTGCCGAGCTGGTCGAGGCCAAGTTCGGTGAGGAATAGGCGCGCGCCGCGGCAAAGCCGCGTCGTCGGACGGGGAGTTTCGGGTGAACGATGCCCCGCGTTGTTCAGGCCATGCCGGGGGCATGGCCGACCCGAAACTAGCCCCGCCGGCCGGGCGCAGAGAATTCGCCTCGACCTAGCCTATGGCTAGGTCGTAGGCCGCTGCGCCATGCCGCGCCAGATCACCGCCTTCTCCAACCCGACGGTCAAGTACGCTCGCGACCTGCGCGACAAGCGGCACCGGCGGGAGTCGGGTCAGTTTCTCGCCGAGGGGCTGCGCATCCTGACCGAGGCGCGCGAGACCGGGCGGCTGCCGCGCATCCTGTTCTACACCGACCAGAGCGCCAATCATCCGCTGGTCCACGACCTGTCGATCGCGGTCGAGGCGGCTGGCGGTGACTGCATCCAGACCGGTGCCGACATCATCGCCAAGCTGTCGGGCAAGGACAATCCGCAGGCGGTGGTCGGGATATTCGACGAGATCGCGGCGACGCTCGACGATCTCGATCGCAGTGCGGCCGGCATCTGGCTGGTCGCCGAGCGGCTGCGCGATCCGGGCAATCTCGGCACCATCCTGCGCACCGGCGACGCGGTCGGTGCCGGCGGCCTGATCCTGATCGGCGAGTGCGTCGACGCGTTCTCGGTAGAGGCGGTGCGCGCCAGCATGGGGGCGCTGTTCACGGTGCCGGTGGTGAAGACGGAATGGGCGGCGTTCCTGTCATGGCTGCGCGGCGGCCCGGGCCAGCTGATCGGCCTCAGCCTCGACGCCGACGCCGACTACCGCGCTGCTCGGTACGCCGCCCCCACCTTCCTGCTGGTCGGCAACGAGGCTCACGGGATGCCTGCCGACTATGCCGCGGCCTGCGACCTACTGGTACGGCTGCCGATGCTCGGCAAGGCGGACAGCCTCAACGCGGCGGTGGCAACGGCGGTGATGGCGTATGAGGTGCTGGCGCAGCAGCGCGGCTAGGGCTTCGCCCGCTGTTGCGCGATATACTGCAGCTCGCCTTGCGCCTTGAGGTCGCCCGGATTGATCGCCAGCGCCTGCCGATAGCGTTTCTCCGCCTCGTCCAGCTTATGCTCCTCGACCAGCGCATAGCCCTGGCAGCGCAGCGCCGCGCCCTGTTGCAGCATCTTAATGGCGGCCGGCGCGATCGCCGCCGCCTGGGCCGCCCCCTCGCAGGTCGACAACATGCCAGGCCAGTCCTTGTCGAGCCGCAGCAGCTGGCCAAGCTCGGTCTGGTATTGCGCATACATCGGCGCGAGCGCGATCGCCTGCCGGTAGACGGCCTTGGCCTCCGCCGGCTGGCCAAGGTCCACCAGCGCATAGCCCTTGAGGTACAGCGCCGTGCAGTAACCCGGCGGCACCGCCACCGCGCTGGTTTTGTCCTTGGCGGCCATCATCATGTACAACAATGTCTCCTGCGGGCTCATGCCGCAGTAGAGCCGCCGCTTCTCGCTGGCATGGTCCGCATCATACGCGGCAAGGGCAATGGTCAGGATGTCGAGCGCCTGCTGCGGCTCGTGGTCCTTCAACAGCTGAGCGGCAGTGCGCAGGCGCGGCTCGTTCTGCGCTTCGACATCGGCCCTGAGAGGCGACAGAGTCGGTGAAGGGGCGGCCTGCACAGCGAGCAACAGGGCGGTGATCACGGCAATCATGCGGACTTCCTTCCACCGTCATGCTGCGCCGCCGCCGCACCCAACGCAACCCGCACACCTGCTCGACGATTGAGGCGCGATGGCAAAACGCATCCCCTTTGAATATCCCACGCTGGCCGGCCTGCCGATCGGCATGATCGACGACCTGCGGCCCGGTCAGGTCGCAGTGTTCGGCGCGGCCGAAGCGACGCCGTACGATGCCGCGGAGGCCAGCCACTCGGCCCTCGCCCCGGCAGCGATCCGTGCCGCATCGAAGGCGCTGGCCGGGCAGTTGAAGCAGCACGACTTCGACCTTGGCGCGACGCTCGTAACGCCCGAGCGGCCGATCGAGGCGATCGGGGTCGACCTCGCCGACGTCAAGACACGGGTGCGCGATGCGGCCGGCAATCGCGAGCGCATCGCCGCCGCGACTGCGCGCGTGCTTGCGGCGGGCGCGGTGCCGCTGGTGCTGGGTGGCGACGATTCGGTACCGATCCCGGTCCTTGCCGGATTTGCCGACCACGGTCCGGTCACCGTCGTGCAGGTCGATGCGCATGTCGACTGGGCGGACACGATCCGCGGCGAAGGCCAGGGCTATGGCTCGCCGATGCGCCGCGTCGCGGAAATGCCGTGGGTGGCGGGGATGCTGCAGATCGGCATCCGCGGGCTCGGCAGCGGCGAGGCGTGGCAGCATGACGATGCGCGCGCCTGGGGAAGCCAGATCGTGACCAGCCGTGAGTGGCGGCAGCGTGGCGCGGAGGCGGTGCTGGACGTCCTGCCGCAAGGAGGTCGCTATGTGCTGGCGATCGACTGCGACGGGATCGATCCGGCGGTGTTCCCAGCCGTGGCGATGCCGACGCCGGGCGGGCTCGACTATGAGAACGTGTTGGCGTTGCTCCACGGGCTGACCGCACGCGGCACGATCGCGGGGCTGGTGCTGGCGGAATATGTGCCGGAGCGCGACGACGCCTCGCGGTCGTGCGCATTGCTGGCGGCGCGGATCGCGCTGACGGCGATCGGACTGATGCGACGCTGAAGCGCCTAGCCGCCGACCAGGCCCTTCAGGACCGCACGACCGCCGCGTTCGACGACCTTGCCGCCGACCATCGCGTGAATGACGGCTTCGGCATCCTCATCGACGATGACGTCGCCACTGACCATGCCATGAACGCTGACGCGACAGCCGGCGCTGACGACGAGATCGCCCATGACCATGCCGTGCCAGGTCTCATCTCGCCGAAGAACGACGTCATCCATGTGCATTCCGGTCATGCCGTCACTCCGCCGCGTCGGGCAACCGTTGTAGCTCCTCGCCGTAGCGCGCCAGTGCCTCGACCGGTTCCGGCCTGATCAGTTCGCGGGCACCAGTGTCGACATCCAGGTCACGGAATTTACGCGCCGTGACCAAAGCCCGCGATTCGAAGCTGGACACGAAGCTATTGTAGTTGTTGACGGCGCTGGTCAGGCCGGTGCCGACCTTGCGCATGTCCTCGGCGACCTTGGCCAATCGCTCGTACATCTCCTTCCCCAGCGCGCCGATCTCGCGCGCCTGCGTCGCCAATCGCTCCTGCCGCCACACCGCCGCCACCGTCCGCGCGATCGCGATCAGGTTGGTCGGCGTCGCCAGCAGCACCCGCTTGTCAAAGGCAAAGTCCCACAATGTCGGATCATGCTCCAACGCCGCCGACAGGAAATGCTCGCCGGGCACGAACATCACGACGTAATCCACCGCCTCGTCAAACTGGCTCCAATAGGCCTTGTTGCCGAGCGCATTGACGTGCGCGCGCATCGACGCGGCGTGGGCGGACAGCCCCGTCAGCCGCTCGCCCTCGTCCACCGCGCCGAACGCGTCCTGATAGGCGTTGAGCGAAACCTTGGCGTCGATCACCAGCGAAGCGTTGCCCGGCACACGCACGATCACGTCGGGCCGCAGTCGGCCACCGTCGCCACTGTCCACGCTCACCTCGGTGCGGAAGTCGGCATGTTCGGACAGGCCGCACGACTCGAGCACGTTGCGCAGCTGCTGCTCGCCCCAGCGCCCCCGCGCCTTGGGCGCGTTGCGCAGCGCGTTGACCAGCTTCGCCGCCTCGCCCGATACCCGCTCCTGGCCGGTGCGCAGCGCCTCGATCTGACCGTGCAGCAGGCCGAACGCGTCGCGCCGCTCCGCCTCGACCTTTGCGACGCCCTCCTCGTAGCGCTGAAGGCGGTCGCTGACCGGCTGGAGCAGCGCCGAGAGCCGCTGGCCCTGCATCGCCTCCGTCTCGCTCAGCCGCTGCTGGGCGCGGTCGAGGAACTGGGTCTGCGCGCTCTCCAGCGCCTTGGCCGCCGCCGCGCCGAACTGGGCGGTCATGGCGTCGCGCGCGGCCTTCAGCTCGTCCAGCGTCGCCGCATGGGCG
>NZ_CAHJXA010000069.1 GCF_903644135.1 Sphingomonas bacterium
GATCATCACCCCGAGCAGCGCCTTCAGCGCTACCGGCCATTGCTCCGGCGGCCCGAGCGGCGTGGCCCGCCAGTCGTAATCGCGAATGCGCCTTCCGAGCTCGCTACCGCCGTTGAGAAAGCTCAGCATTCACGACCTTACATGACCGGACCGTTTGCGGCTCCTAGCAGACGCGAACAACGTTTTCAGCCCCGCATGAGCCGTTGATCAATCGGCTGCTCCGTCGATTGCCGAACCGCCCGTACGTGACGTGCCAGGCTGCGCTGCAGAACGAAGCGGCTGTTCACCGACCATCGGCGCTTCTCCAGCGGCCCATGTAGCTGGTACCTCGCCGGTTGTCGGGGACATGCTGACCGACGCGCGCTGATCGTCGGCGCAGAGCGCGTCCTCTTACTCGTGCGCATCCGCGTCGAGTTGGTCTAGCACAGCTTCGGGCGAGACGTCCTGCTTGATCTCCTCGAGCTCGTCTCGTCCGACCACCTCCACCCCCATCTTCTGCGCCATGGCGTCGACGAGGGCCACCAGTCTGGTGAGTTCGTGTTCGGCAAGCAGATTGATTTGCAGATCCAGATCCGACTGTCTGGCGGCAGCGCTCATCATCCTGTTCTGACTGATAAGCACGAAGGTGGAGAGGAAGATCGCTTCGACGCTGGCCTCCATCGCCAAGATCACGAAGCTCGGATCGAACGGTTTGACGGTCGGAATCCAGCCGAGGTTGGCAATGATCCAAACGCCGTAGGCGACCGCATGCAGGCCGACGAATGTCATGCTTCCGGCGAACGACGTGATCCTATCGGAGAGCCGCTGGGACGGGCTGGCGTGCTTCTCTTCGTCCGCTCGCCGCTCCCGCATGCGCCGCAGGTTGCGTTCGAGAACCGAGCCCATGCCCGGGGGTCTGGGCGCAGGGTGGGTAAGCGTGCGATCGTCGGTCACAGATCCTCCTCAGAACCGTAAGGGGCTGGATTGGCATCTAGGCATCAGGTGTAGATGCTAAACGTTTCGCCAGCGGCCGACATTTTCAACAACGCCTTGAGCGCGCACATAGCCGCAGCATGGAGCGCTCGCCCATCCGCCCTGCAGATTAGCCGACCGGTGCCAGCCGCCTGAAGGCTTCAACAAGGACCTCCGCTTGGATGGGCTTGGTCAGCACGATGCCTGGCGGCGCGCAGGGTATGCAATCTTCCGGCGTGCCAGTGATGAAGATCACCGGGATCGGCCCTAGCTTCGCCTGGATAGCTGCCACTGCACGCGGGCCGGTGCCGGTCTTGAGGTTCACGTCGGACAGGATGATTTCCGGCGCGTGGTTGGCCGCGGCTTCGATCGCGCCATACTGGCAATCGGCCGTGTCCACCGATGTCGCACCCGCATCGCGCGCCAACTGCTCAATGTACTCGGCGATCAGCCACTCGTCCTCGATGATAAGCACGTGACACACTGGAATTTTCCGATCTACCTCTCAGTACCCAACGCTGGTGAAGCAGATCGGGCCCCCAGCGTGTCCATCAAAGCGGCGTCGACACCGGCGGCGCGGGGAACGGGCATGACGGTATACCAATCAGTCAATCGGGCTTCGCTGCCGAACACTGCCGACAACAGCGCCCGCGAGCACATCCTTCCCGGCATGCCGTTGCCTACTTTACGCGTGGGCGGGTTGACGTAACCCACGCCGCAGCACTCGGCGCCTGCCGCCGACATCACAGCTGCACGCGCACGGAGCCGGGATCGCCGAGGACGTGGGCGGGACACGGCATCAAGAAGGCGGTGTAACGGACCTGACGAGGCTATTCCCATCTCGCGTCGTTGGGTTCGACGCGACCTCCCAAGCCAATTCAGCGCCGTAGATTTCTGCGAACGCGTGCATGACGGCGCGCGACATCATCTCAGCTTGGCGAGATGTTCGGCTGCCTGCGCTAACGCTTGTCGCGCGCGCTCGGATAGATCGCTTCGGGTTCCAGCCAGCGCCGCGACGCGCTCCTGCAATACACGCCGCTCGACCTGACGCGGCAACGGCTCCACCCCCCGGAGCATTGTGAAGGTCATGCCGGCATTGACGCCCTCCGCTTCGTTGGTAGCCGGCAACCGGGCAAGCGCGGTCGATGTCTCCCCGAGCACATGCATAAGCTCGATCGCTGCCGACATCAGCGCGGCCTGCGATCCCTCGGCGGCATCGTCGCTACGGCCGAAGCACTGAATGAGGCAGCGCAGCAGCAGGCCGTATGTCGCACAGGCGAAGTCGAGCAACGTTGCGGCTTCCGGATGATCGACGAAGACCTTGCCCTCGGGCTCCGGCGGCTGCCGGAGCACCGGGCTATCGGCGACCGGCCAGGCTGGTGCGAAGTCGGGTTCGTCGCGGCCAGCCGCTTCAAGCTCGCGCTGGATCGTCAGGAAACTCCGGTAATGAGAAACCGCGCGATCGACAGACGATCCCTCGCCCTGCTCGACGACGATGTCGATTGCCTTCTGAGCGGAAGCCAAATCGGTGATCGGCTCGACGCCCTCAAGGTCGATGACGGGACGGCCGACCTGGCCTGCGGCATCGCCGACGAACAGGCCGCTGCTGCCCAGCTCCCGCTCCAGCGTGATCAGGTTGGTGCGGATCGCCTCGTAGAGGTGACCGATCGTCGCGTAGTCCTGCGCGCTCGGCATCAGCCCAAGGTGGGCCTGCTCGCGCTGATAATCGTCCTGTTCGAAGGCGTCGCTGTCGTCGCCACGGACATCCTGCGGCCGCTCCAGGAAGATGAAGTGCTTGAGCGTCTCCGCGTTGAAGCCGGTCAACCTGACCGCCACGCCGGACGGAAAATAGCCAGGCGCGACGGGGAAGTTCGGGCGTCCGAAGTGCGGCCGTCCGCCGACCGCGATGGTCAGGTTGGCGACGATGACGAGGTGGCCCATTTCCTCGACCGCCACGTCCATGATCGTCTTGCGCCAACGCTGCAGCAGCTCCCCTTGCGCCGAGGAGACTCCCGGCTCGCCGGCACGTTTGAGGCTGAACGCCGCATAGAGATAGCTGCACATCAGCGTGTGCTCGATCTCGGCTGCTTCAGCCAGAAGATGTAGTAGCTGCTCGCGCGAGCCGATGACGACCTCCTGGCCGGCGACTTCCTCGACGAACGCTTCGACCGGCATCCGTTCAGCGCCCGAGCGACGAGTTAGCGTAGCCGGCAAGGAGGGCCGCTGCGTCGTCGTAGATCTCGATCGCTCCGGCGTTCCAAAGCGTGTCATCTGAAAATCCGCCGGAACGCAGGGCGACTGCGGCGATGCCACATTTGTTCGCAGCTTGCATATCGTAAGGCGTATCGCCGACCACGATCACCTCGTCGGCACCGATCCCGGACAGCTTGTCCAGTGCGGTCGCAAATATGTCGGGCGCAGGTTTGGTCTTTTTGACATCGTCGCCGCTCGTGCTGGCCGCCACCAGCTCGCGCGCCTCAAGCAGATCGAGATAATGATCGATCTCGGCCGCCGATGCCGACGAGGCCAGTACGACCTGCTGGCCGCGGCCATGCACATGGGAGAGCAGGTCGTGGGCACGCGCGAACGGCTTCGCCTCGTCGAGGAACTTTGCCTTGAACACCGTGCCATGCGCATCGCCGAGTTTCTCCTGCGCCGTTTCATCCAGGTCGGGCAGGAGCGTGGGGACCAGCATGTCGGTCCCTTTACCGATCTGATCGTGGATTATCTGCCGATCGAACTTCTCGCCGATGCCGGCGAACGCCTCCTCCCACGCCAGCACGTGCATGTCGTTGCTGTCGATCAGCGTGCCGTCGATGTCGAAGAGGATGGCCTTGATCTGCATGAACTTGATCCTAGTAAGATAGGAAGGGCTTAGTCGTTCGAGGCCGGAAAGGGCTGCCGCGAAGTCTCAGCGACCCTGTTTAACTGGGCCGCAACGTGCCGCCGACGTTCATGTCTGCGCTGCCGTGGCTTCCGCCATCCAGTCGATGACGGCGGCGAGCGCCTCGCCGACGCTTGCGCCGTTCGCTCGTGCGCCGGCGAAGACGGCGAGCTGACGGTCTGCGCTCGTGCCGCCAGTGACGATCTCCCGCGTTCTTGCCACCTCAGCCGCGCAGCCCAAGGCGTCGGCATCCTCCGCAATCTCGCCAAGGAGAACCTCTAGGTGATCGGCATACGGGCTGGCGTTGCCGGCTTCGTCGATGAAGCTGGCATGGACACCCCGGCGCTGTGCGCGCCACATGTTCTCGGACGTGATTGCCCGCGACGCGCTGGTCAGGTCGCGGTTGAGCTTCGGGTTACGATCGATCCGGCGGATCAGGCAGCGATAGAGCGCCGCGATCGCGAGCGTGTCCACCAGTCGCGTGCAGCTGTCGGCAACGCGCAGCTCGAGCGTCGGAAAGCGGACCGACGGCCGCAGCGTCCACCACAGGAAGCTTGCATCGGCGATCGCTCCAGACTGGACCATCGCCGCGACGAATCTGTCATAGTCGTCCGTGTCGGCGAACAGCTCCGGCAGGCCGGTGCGCGGCATCTCACCCCACACGGACAGCCGGTACGCACTTAACCCCGTTTCTCGTCCCTGCCAGAAAGGAGACGACGCCGATAGCGCGAGCAAGGTGGGCGTGTACGGCAGCAGCCGGTTCATGAGGTCGACGCGGGCGTCCGGCTTCGGCACCTCGACATGGACGTGCATGCCGCAGACGACGTCGCGTCGCGCGAGCATCTGCATATCCTCGGCGATCTTGTCGTAGCGCTCCTTGTCGGTCTGGCTTTGCTTGCGCCACCGGGCGGTGGGATGCGTGCCCCCGGCCAACACCAGGATACCATGCTCGCGCCCGATCTCCGCCAGCCCCGCGCGCTGCCTCGAGAGCGAGGCACGCGCCGCCGCGAAGGCGGTGCAAGGCGGCGTCATGATCTCGACCTGCGAGTCGAGAAGCTCGCGCTCGACCTCGGGCATTCTCTCGTGGACGGCCTTGTGGAACGGCTTCACCCGGCGCGGAGTGCCCCGCGTGCGGGCGTCCGCCAGGAACAGCTCCTCCTCGATGCCAAATTGGTATGTCGCGGCCATGACCTATCCGCCGTTCGCGTGCCGCTCCACCGCGGCTGATCGGATCAGTAGGGCTTGCGTACCGTCGGTTCGCGCGCCCACACCCGGCCTCGGCTGGCCAGATCGAGGAAGCCTGAAGCGGAGCCGCCGTCGGCGAGCGCTATGACGCCGCCATCCGCCGGCCGGCCAGCCATCACCGCTCCCGCCTTCTCCATGAGCGGCACCGCTCCCGCGCTAAACCCGATCACCTTCACATGGGCGAACGCGTCGTGCACCCACGCTACCGCTGCCGCCTCGCGGGCGAGATCGGTGCCGCCCTCGGGCGCCAGCATCACGACCACGGCATCGAACAGCACGGACGGTCCACCGGCGAGCTGCATGTCGGCTCGGATGACGGCGCCACCGGCTCCCGTGACACCCTCAACCTTGGGCGCGACAACCTTGAAGTCCGCGCCTGCCGACTTCACCGCGGCACCGAGTGCGCTCACCAGAGCGGGGTCGGTGCCGTCGGCGATCAGGCAGCCGATCATCCGGCCCTTAAGCGTCGGCTGGGCCTTGGCGAGGATGCTGAGCGGCGGCGACGGACGCAGGTTGGTGCGCGTCGGCGCAGCGGGCGCGATGCGCGCGATCGCCTCGCGGTGTCCGAGGCCGTTGGCCACTCGCCGGGCGAGCGTGGGATCGATGTTGACCAGCTGGCCGAGCATGCGGTCGCGCACTGGCTTGGCCTCGACCTTGCTCAGCTCAAAGGTGAGTGCCGCGACGATGTGGTTCTGCTCGGGCGGCGTCTGGCTCATGTAGAACTGCCGCGCCTGGCTGAAATGGTCGGCGAAGCTCTCCGAACGGACCCGTAGCGTGTCGCCCTTCTCGCGCGCCGCGAAGCTGCGGAAACCGCGAGCCGGGTCCTCGCGCGGCGCGGTGGCGCTCAGCGACTGCGGCTCGTAGGCGACACGCCCCTTGGGCACCTGCATCTGCATGTGGCCGTCGCGCTGAAAGTTCGCCATCGGGCAGCGCGGCTGGTTAACTGGGATCTGTGCGAAATTGGGTCCGCCGAGCCGAGTAATCTGGGTGTCGAGATAGGAGAAGTTGCGGCCCTGAAGCAGCGGATCGTTGGTGAAGTCGATGCCGGGAACGATGTTGCCGGTGCAGAAAGCGACCTGCTCGACCTCGGCGAAATGGTTGTCGGGATTGCGGTCGAGTACCATGCGGCCGACCGGACGCAGGGGGATGAGTTCTTCCGGGATGAGCTTGGTGGCATCGAGCACGTCGAACTCGAAGCGCTTAGCGAACGCCTCGTCGAACGTCTGCACCGACAGCTCCCATTCCGGGAAGTCGCCCTTCTCGATCGCGTTCCACAAGTCGCGGCGATGATAGTCGGGATCGGCGCCGTTGATCTTGACCGCTTCGTCCCAGATCACCGATTGCGTGCCGAGTTTCGGTCGCCAGTGGAACTTGACGTAGGTCGACTTGCCGCCGCCATCGATCAGCCGGAAGCTGTGGACGCCGAAGCCCTCCATCATCCGGTAGGAGCGCGGGATCGCGCGATCGGACATGATCCACATGATCATGTGCATTGATTCCGGCGTCAGCGAGATGAAGTCCCAGAACGTGTCGTGGGCCGATGCCGCCTGCGGGAAGCCGCGATCGGGCTCCTCCTTGACCGCGTGGATGATGTCCGGAAACTTGATCGCGTCCTGGATGAAGAACACCGGGATGTTGTTCCCGACCAGATCCCAATTGCCTTCCTTGGTGTAGAACTTGACCGCGAAGCCGCGCACGTCACGCGCAAGGTCGGCCGAGCCCTTGTTGCCGGCCACCGTCGAGAAGCGGGTGAAGAGCGGCACACGCTCGCCGACGCGCTGGAAGATGTCAGCCTTGGAGATGCCGGCAAGCGAGTGGGTCAACTCGAAATAGCCGTGCGCCGCGGTTCCACGCGCGTGGACGACACGCTCGGGAATGCGCTCGTGATCGAAGCGGTTGATCTTCTCGCGGAGGATGAAATCCTCAAGCAGAACGGGGCCGCGCGCGCCCGCCTTCAACGAGTTCTGGTCGTCGGCGATCGGCACACCCTGCTGGGTGGTCAGCGCAGGCGTGCTGCCGGTGCGGACCTGATGGACCTCGCCGGCGGCGCTCACCTGCACGCCGCCATCGGCATCGACGATGCGGTGCGCGGGCGCGATCGGGACGCTCGGACTGTCGGCCGATGGTGGCGCAGCCGAGGCCTGTCCCGCCACCATCGCCCCCGCAGCGACCGTGCCCAGCGCGATCGTCTCGCGGCGGCTGAGGCCACCACTTGAACCGAGGCGACCATCGATGCTGGCCGTCTGGTGGTGCAACTCGCCGCCGCTCCCGTCGATCGTCTTGCCGATGTCAGAGCTGAACTTGTTCATGGAGCAATCCGCCTTCTAAGGCAGGCGGACAGCCTTTCTCACCTCCACCTTGCGGTGGGCGCGTCCGGAGGCCCGGGGCTGCTGGTGAAACATAAGCTACGCGGAAGCGCAGCCATTAAGGCAGCATTAACATGGGTTCTGGCTCGTTACAACAGTCTGCGGTCGACGAAGCCGTCGCCGCCGGTCCCGTCCCCAGCCAGATTATGCCCGCCTCTGGACACGCTTTCCAATCTGGCATGATCTGTTCTCCCTTCTGACGCTGGCGCCGCTGGTCGTACTCGGCGCGGCGCTGCCTAGGCCCGGTCGGCCGCTTCTGCCGGCCTGACTGTCAGGCGACAGCGCCTACGACGAGCATGCGAACGCGAATGCCGTCAGTGGGCGCGATACCTGCCTGCGCCCGCACCGCCGCCTTCAGCGGCAGGAAATAGCCGCCGTTCTTCGGAAACAGCGACGTGGCGAACGATGCGCCGGCGATGCGGGCCGCGACCGGTACGCAGCCCCAGCCGTAGCTCGCCTGGCGTGCGACGTAGCTGACTCGCCGAGATGCTCGGGGGTATGGCGACCAAGTAGAAGGGGGCTGGCCCACGCCACTCGAACCGCCGCCTCGAAGATGATATCTAGGAGAGGGTCGGCCGCGGCATGCATGCGGCGATGATTTTCTCGGCCGCGCCACGAAGCAAGCATCGCAGGCGGTCCTGCGCCGGGCGTTGGCTACTGGTCGGAAGCTGGCGGCTGCGACACAGTTGCGGACGCTCCGACATCGTGGGTCGCTGCTCGACACCGGAAGTTCGTTGACATAGCCAAGTTGGGGACGAGCCCAATCCGCGCTCAGGGACGTTGAACTGGTTCAGTCGCTTTTCCGATCCCGGCGGAGCTCCTGCTCAGACGGAGAAGAGATATGCGCGCACTATGCTGGCACGGGAAGGGCGACGTCCGCGTCGACACCGTCGCGGACCCCGAGATCAAGCATCCGCGCGATGCCATCATCAAAGTGACCGCCTGCGCGATCTGCGGGTCAGACCTCCACCTGCTCGACGGTTACCAGCCCACCATGGAGGCTGGCGACATCCTTGGCCACGAGAACATGGGCGAGGTCGTGGCGCTCGGGTCCGAGGTGACCAACCTCAAGATCGGCGACCGCGTCGTGGTGCCGTTCACGATCAGTTGCGGCGACTGCTGGTTCTGCAAGAAGGGCCTGTTCGCGGCCTGCGACCGGACGAACCCCAATGCCGAGATGGCCGCCAAGGCGATGGGCCACTCGCCCGCCGGGCTGTTCGGCTTCAGCCACATGCTGGGCGGTTATTGCGGCGGACAAGCCGAGTATCTCCGCGTGCCGATGGCCGACATCGGCCCGATCAAGATTCCCGACAGCGTCACCGACGATCAGGCGTTGTTCCTGTCCGATATCTTCCCGACCGGCTACATGGCCGCCGAGAATGCGCAGATTGAGCACGGCGACATCGTCGCGATCTGGGGCTGCGGCCCGGTCGGCCAGTTTGCCATTCGCTCCGCGCTGATGATGGGCGCGGCCCGGGTGATCGCGATCGACGAGGTGCCAGAGCGCCTCGCCATGGCCGAGGCCGGCGGCGCCGAGACCATCGACTTCAGCAAGGCCGACGTCTTCGACGAATTGCAGGGGCGGACCAAGGGCCGTGGCCCCGACAGCTGCATCGATGCCGTCGGCTGCGAGGCCGCCGCTCACGGTGCAGCGGACGCCGTCATGGACAAGGTCAAGGCAAGCATGATGCTCGCCACCGATCGCGTCCACGTGCTCCGGCAGGCGATCATGAGCTGCCGCAAGGGTGGCACCGTCTCCGTGCCCGGCGTCTACGTCGGCATGGGCGACAAGCTGCCGATCGGTGCGGCGATGAACAAGGGCCTGACCATCAAGCTCGGCCAGACGCACGTGCAGCGCTATACCAAGCCGCTGCTGGAGAAGATCGTGGCCGGTGCGATCGACCCGAGCTTCGTGATCACCCATCCGGCCAGCCTCGAGGATGCGCCCGAGATGTACGCGAAGTTCCGCAACAAGGAGGACGGCGTGATCAAAGTGGTGATGCGCCCGCACGGCTGAGCCGCGCATCCCGGACAGGAGAACTTCGTGTCGGACCAGTCAAAGAAGCGTCGGCAGCACGACGCTGCTCCTCCATCGGCTAAGGTAGGAGGGCGGGTCTTGCCGGCCGCAGGCATGGCGATATTGATCGCAGGCTCGTTGGCTGCCTGGCTGAGCTCGCGCCGAACCCAGCCTAATATCGACGCTCAAACGGCGCGGCGCCTCTCCCGGCGGAGCAGACCAGCGGACCCCGAAGCTTCCGCTTCAGACATCGTCGTTGGGGAGCCGGCCGATGCGCGTACATCATCTTAACTGCGGAACCTGCTGCCCGGCGGGCGGCAGGCTGTTCGACGGCACCAGTGACGGTCCGCTGGGGCACCTCGTCTGCCATTGCCTGCTGATCGAAAGCGATACCGGGCTGATCCTGATCGACACCGGCTTCGGCACCCGCGACATCGATCATCCGCATCGCCGGTTGTCGGAGTTCTTCCTCAAGCTCAACAATATCCAGCTGCGCCCCGAGGAGACCGCGATCGCGCAGTTGCGCGCGTTCGGCTTTTCGCCCTCGGACGTGCGCCATATCGTGGTGACCCACCTCGACTTCGACCATGCCGGCGGGATCGAGGACTTCCCAAATGCGACCGTCCATCTCACCGCGCGCGAGAAGGAAGTCGCCGATGGTCGACGCGGCGGCGCGTTCGTCGGCACGCGGCGCTATCGCCCCGCCCAATGGAACGACGTGTCGGACTGGCGCCT
>NZ_CAHJXA010000070.1 GCF_903644135.1 Sphingomonas bacterium
CCGATCCGAACGCCGCTTCTTGCCGCCCATCCACGCCTCCGTTTTTTGAAGCGTTGCGACGACCGGTTGAGTCCGCCTTGGCTGCCCTGATCCGAGTGGTGCAGCAGCGCATCGGGCTTTCCGCGTCGCCAGATCGCCATCATCAGCGCATCGGTCACGAGCTGGGCGGTCATGGTGTCGCTCATCGACCAGCCGACCGCACGGCGCGAAAACAGGTCGATGACGACAGCGACGTATAGCCATCCTTCGGCGGTCCAGATGTAGGTAAAGTCCGCGATCCACCTCTGGTTGGGCGCCTCGGCGGTGAACTGGCGGTCGAGAATGTTGTCGGCAATGACCGACCGCAGACCATCGTCCTTGGGCAGGCCACGACGTCGCGGACGCGCCCTCAGGCCTTGCACACGCATCAGCCGTTCGATGCGATGCAGACCACATGACAGGCCTTCGGCCAGAAGATCGTGCCAGACCCGGCGCGCACCGTACGTCCGATAGCTGGAGATGAAGCTGGCGCGCACCTTGGCGCCGAACTCCTCATCGCTGCGGGCGCGGGCACTGGGTGCCCGAACCAGCCAGGCGTGAAAGCCGCTGCGCGAAACACCGAGCGCCTCGCAGATCCATGATACCGGCCAGATCCCTCGGTGCTTCGCTACGAACTCGAACCTCATATCGAGTCCCTGGCGAAGTAGGCCGCCGCTTTTTTTAGGATGTCGCGCTCGGCCTTCATCCTGGCCAGCTCGCGGCGCAGCCGCTCAATCTCCTGCTGCTCCGGCTTCATCACGCCGTGACCGGGGAATGCCGATCCCGGGTCAGCCTGCTGCTCGCGCACCCACTTGCGCAGCACGTTCTCGTGCAGATCCAAATCGCGGGCGGCCTGTGACACCGATACCCCGCGTTCCCGCACCAGCTTCACAGCCTCGAGCTTGAACTCGCGGCTGAACTTCCGTCGTTGCATCTCCATCCTCCAGTTCCAAAAACACCTTATCTTGGTGTCCACGAAACCGGCAGCAGCTCAGAGTGGTTGATCGACACCTCGTTCGTCTATGACCCGGTTGCCAAACTGACCCGTTTCCACGCGACCAACCCTGCTTATGAAGGTGTGGATTCGGATCACCCTTCACCTTTTCTCGATGTGCTGTTCGTCGGGGCCGCGAGAACGGCAGTTCCAGAACCAGTGACCTGGGCAATGATGATTGCGGGCTTCGCTGCTATCGGCTTTGCGATGCGCCAGCGCAGGCCGGAGACTGTCGCAGTTCCGGTCTGAGGGCTCTTGTCAATCGAATGTGGCAGGTAGAGCACCTTCACCAGGTCGCCGCGTCGCCCGGAAGATGTACAGATCGCCCGCCTGCGGGTCGCGCTTGAGACCCTGCTGCACTTGCAGCGCTAGCCCGAACATGCCCCGGTGCATGTCCGTGCAGCCGGTCGCCAGCCAGATCCGCACGTCGCTGCGGTGCGGGATCATCGCCTCAGCGACCGCATCACCGCCGACACCAGCGCGGGCGAGGCGTTCGCCGCGATCCGCAGCGCCGCCCCGCCAAGCTCCACTACGATCGTCGGTTGCTCAGCCGCGGATAGCGGCTCTGGGCTCACGGTCACCGCCGCGACCGCCGTCGCCGCAGGGGTGACTAAGTCGCGCCGCCACCGACACAACTGGCTCGGCCGCAGCTCCGCGCGCCGCGCTATCTGCGCCACACCCGCGCCCGGCTCGCATGCCGCTGCCGCCAGCGCCCGCTTCTGCTCGTCCGACCAGAGCCGGTGCCGCTCCACGCCCGAGATCACCGTCACCTGGCTCATCGCACCGTCGCTAACACCGGTGCAAACACCGTTGCTTGCACCGGTGCTACGTCAGCGACCCGCTTCCGCACGGCAAGGCGGATCCTGCCGAAGGCTTACATTGCGGTCACCTAGTTGCCCGAGGTGATCCGCTCCTAGCGACGATGTTCTGCGCCTCCCACTGTCGCTAAAGACTTGCTGTTCGACCGCAAATTGCCACCTCAACAAAGAAGTGAATAATTTATTAACGCATGTGACAGGTTTCATTTCCAGCCGACGATTCCATTACTGACGGGCCTATCGATCAAACGACTGACCCGGTGAGGCAGGCGCATGTGTGCTTGCGGATGACATTGGGGGAAATACCGTATGCGCCGTCCTGCCCTGCTCCGCCGTTTGGCGCTTTCCACCACCGCGCTCGCGTTCATCGGCGGCGGCAGCGGGGCCGGGCAGGCGGCAAGCTGCACTTGGAACGGCGGTAACGGCGATTGGTCGAATGCGGCATTTTGGGACTGCGGCGTCGTTCCGGGCGCGAGCGACGTGGTGCGAATCGATGCAAAGCCGGGCACTGTGTCGTTCGTCACCATTTCCAACAGCGGTCAGAGCGCCAGCACCGTGACGTTGGACAGCGGCGACACGCTTTCGATCACCAACGGATCGCTCGGTGTTGGCGGCGGCAGTTTCGTCAACAACGGGACAATCGCGCTCAATTCCTCAAGTCAGCTGATCGGGACGGGGGGAAACCTAATGCTGACCGGCAGCGGCATCATCACGCTAAGCGACACCGGCAATGGTGGCGCGTATCTGTACGCCCAGAACGGCAATCAGCTTACAATAGGCAGCAATCAGTTCGTCTCGGGCACCGGCTATGTCGGCAACGATCAGGGAGTCGTCACCAATGCGGGGGTGATCGCTGCGACCTCGACGCAGGGTCCTCCGGGATTGGTGCTGAACTCTCAGGGCGGCAGCGGCGGGATCGGTGCCGGGAACGGCGTCGGTGCCGGCGGCACCTCCACGTTCCTCAATACCGGTATGCTCGAGGCGACCGGCGGCGGCCTGCTGCGGTTTCAGTCGGGCACGTACGAGAATCAAGGCGCGGGCACGATCCTTGCGACCGGTCACGATGCCGCCGACAACGCCTCGATCGTTTCGCTGGAAAACGATATTCGCCTCATCGGCGGCACACTGACCACCACTGACGGCGGCGTGATCTCGGCGATAAACAACGGCACCCAATTCCTGCAGGGCGTGACGCTGTCCAGCGGCAGCAACTTGACAATCATCAGCGATACGGTCCGGATCGACAACACGCTCACCAACAACGGCACGATTACGATCGGCTCGTCCGGCCAGTTGGTCGGCGAGACCGCCACTTCGGCAATCACCGGCACGGGCACGATCGTGCTCAACGACACCGGCAATGGTGGTGCGTACCTGTATGACTATAATGGCACGCAGATGACGATCGGCAGCGGCCAGACCGTCATGGGCACCGGCTATGTCAGCGTCAACCAAGGCGTCCTGACCAACAACGGGATCATCGATGCGACCTCGACGCAAGGTCCCCCGGGTCTGGTGATCGACGCACAGGGCGGCAGCGGCGGCATCGGTGCCAACAACGGCGTCGGAACCGGCGGCAACGCCGCGTTCCTCAACACCAACCTGTTGGAGGCGACTGGCGGTGGCCTGCTCCACCTCGTCAGCGGCCTCTACGAGAACCAGGGCAACGGCCGCATCCTCGCCACCGGTGCGGGCTCGACCGTGCTGCTCGACAACGACGTGCGTATCGTCTCCGGCACGTTGAACAGCACCAACGGCGGCATCGTCACCGCCGCCAACGGCACGCAATACCTCCAGGATGTGGCTCTCACCAGCGGCAGCAACCTCAGCTACAGCAACGACACGGTTCGGATTGACAACACGCTGACCAACAACGGCACGATTACGATGGATACCGGCGGCGTTCTGGTCGGCGAGACTGCCAAATCCGCAATCACCGGCACCGGCACGATCGTCTTGAACGACACCGGCAATGGTGCCGTATACCTGTACGATTACAACGGCACGCAGATGACGATCGGCAGCGGCCAGACTGTCATGGGCACCGGCTATGTCAGCGCCAACCAGGGCGTCCTAACCAACAACGGGATCATCGACGCGACCTCGACGCAAGGCCCTCCGGGGCTGGTGATCGACGCGCAGGGCGGCAGCAACGGCATTGGTGCCAACAACGGCGTCGGGACCAACGGCAACACCGCTTTCCTCAACAACAACCTGTTGGAAGCGACCGGCGGTGGCCTTCTCCACCTCGTCAGCGGCCTCTACGAGAACAGCGCGACCGCTCAGATCAGCGCGATCGGCACCGGCTCAACCGTGCTGCTCGACAATGACGTACGCATCCTTGGCGGCACCATCTCGTCGAGCGGCGGCGGTACCGTCGTCGCGGCCAACGGCACGCAATACCTCCAGGACACGACGCTGGGTACCGGCAGCAATCTTGGCTACAGCAACGATACGGTCCGGATCGACAACACGCTGACCAACAACGGCACAATCACGATCGGCACCGGCGGCGTTCTGGTCGGCGAGACCGCAGCGTCGGCGACGCAGCCGGGCGGGTCGACGCTCGCCGGCACCGGCACGGTGGTGCTGAACGACGCGGGCAACGCTTACCTTTATGCCTTTAACGGCTCCCAGCTGACGGTCGGCAACGGTCAGCTGATTTTCGGGAGCGGCCAGATCGGCCTCAACCAGGGCGTAATCGACAACCGCGGTAATATTTTGTCCAATGGCGCGATCACAATCGACGCGCAGGGCGGCTCGGGCGGGATCGGCGCGGGCAACGGCCTCGGCTCTGGAAGCAACGTTGCTTTCTACAACGACAATGGCGGCCAGGTGCAGGCGAACAACGGCGGCACGACGCTGACGCTCGTCAGCGGCCTGTACGAGCAGGCGGCGGGCGGCTCATTCTCGGCCGGGGCTGGCAGCAGCTTCTACATGGACAACGACAGCAACCTTGCAAATCTCCAGTCGGACGGCGTGCTCAACAAGGGGCTTTATTTCGCCTTCGCCAATGGCGCGATGACGCTGCGCTCAAACCAGACGAGCGCGATCACGACGATCGGCACCAACAATCCGGGCACCGACACGATCGTTACTCTGTCCGGGACTGGATCGGTAATCCAGGTAACGCCGAGCGGCGGCGGCGCGGTGACGACGATCGATCAGTCCCTGCAGAGCATCGCTCAGTCCGGTGAGCTGGTCCTGTCAAACGGCCGCAGCTTCACCGCGGCGAGCGGCGGCTTTACCAACGCCGGCACGCTGGCGCTGGACAGCGGCGCGACGTTCACCGCAACCGGACTCGCCAACAGCGGGTTGGTCACCGGCAACGGGACGCTCGCCGCCCCGATCACCAACAGCGGCAGCGTCGTCGCCAACGGTGGTACCCTCAACAGCCTGGCGATCACCGGCACCACCGGCGCGATCCAGTCAAACACCGGCGCGACGCTCAGCCTTGCCGATGCAGGTGCATCGTCGACGGCGGGGTTCCTGGTCAACAATGGAGCGTTGGCGCTTGGCGACAACAACGTCACGGTGACGAGCGATTATCAGAACGCCGGTTTCGGTTCGGGTAGTGCCTTCAACGTGCGGGCCAACGTGGCCGGCAGCGGCCTGATCCTTGCCGCCAGCGCGACGCAGGACCTGTCCGGACCGGGCCTTAGCGGCTCCACCCTCAACGTCGGCAACGTTCGCCTCGGCAATTCCAGCTCCACGACGCTTACCATCACCAACAACGGCACGCTGACGACGCTGCGCGGCGCGGTGGAAAGCCCGTCCAGCAACACCGTCAACATCTCCAGCAGCAACTTCGTCGTGGGGCCGAATGGCGGCAAGACCACGGTCACGCTGTCGTACACCGGCACTCAGGCGGGCTCGTTGCAGGGGCAGACGATTACCGTCGCCAACAATTTCGACAATGTCGCCGATCAAAGGCTGCAGATCACCGGCGCTGCCTACAACCCGGCGTCGGCCAGCCTGTCGCCCAACCCGGTGCAGCTCGGTGCCACACGCGTCGGCGGCACCCTGTCGGGCAACGTCTCGATTACCAACACTGCGCCCGCCGGCCAATATTCCGAAAGCCTGGCCGTGACAGGAGCGACGGGCAGCGGCGGCGCTACCGGCACCACCCCCGCCGGGTTGATCGGCGCGGGGGCTAGCGCCGTCTCGACGGTGATGCTCGATACTCAGACCTCCGGAACCAAGAGCGGCTCGGTGACCTATGCACTGGTGACCGACGGCACCGGTACCAGCGATCTCGCCCAGGCGGCGCTGCCCAGCCAGACGGTGACCGTAACCGGCAAGGTCTACCAGATCGCCGATCCTCGCTTGGCGTCCACCAACGTCACCTTTGCAACGGTGCGGCAGGGGTCGACGCCGATACCGACGGCAATGCTTGCCGTCACCAATTCGGCGAACGGGCAACTGAACGACTCGCTCGTGACCTCGGTCAACAGTACGCCTAGCGGCATCGCCGCAACCGCACCCGGCGCGCTTGCCGGTGGTCAGTCGGGCAACGTCGTCTTCACCGAAAGCACTGCCACCGCCGGGGTATTCTCAGGAACATCGCAGCTTGGCTTCAGCTCGAACGACAGCGATCTGGGGACGCTGGCCCTGCCTGGGCAGTCGGTGACGGTGGGCGGGACCGTAACCCAGCTCGCGGTGGCGCAGTTGCTGAAAAATGCGGGCAGCGGCACCTTCTCGGGCAGCGGCACTACCTACACGCTCGACTTCGGCAACATCATGGCCGGTGCCGGCGCGGTCAATGCCAATCTCGCCGTGCTCAACGCGATCATGAACTCGGCCTATGGGGAGACACTGGGCGGCACCTTCGGGTCGTCGGGCGGCACCGGCTACAGCTTCGCAGGCATGACGTTCGCCGGCCTCGCCGGTGGGAGCGAAGACACGGGCAATATCCTGACGTTTGACTATTCGGGGCTGGGCGACGGTGCTTATACCGACATTCTCACGCTGAACGACTATAGCAGCTATGCTGGCCTGTCGGACATGGCTCTTGCGCCGATCCGCGTGAACGTCACGGCGCAGATCTTCGGGGCGGGCGGCACTGCCCCTGGTGCGGTGCCGGAACCGGGCAGCTGGGCGATGATCATCGCCGGGTTTGGGGCGTTGGGCGTTTCCTTGCGCCGCCGCCGACGCATGGTGGAAGCAACCGCATGAACGCGGCTGACACCATGGTGCCGCCGATTGCAGCCGGACGGCGACGTCAGGGGAGCGAAATCATGCGCAGCGACACCGCCGCCCTTCGCTACAACCGGGTCCAGCTCGCGCTGGGCATCGTTGCCATCGCCGCGGCGACTGTGCTGATCCTCCTCGGCGTGCTCAACCGGTCGCTTCAGGCGGACGTGGCGGCTGGTCAGGCGCGGATTACCAATGCCCAGGCGGCGGCGAACGTCAACAACACGCTCATTCGTCTGCTCGCCAAAGCGGCGGCGGAGAAGAATGACGACAAGATTCGTGCGCTGCTGTCCCAGAACGGGATCTCGTTCCGCGAAGCTACGCCGGGTGCATCCGATCCGGCGGCGGGCGGTGTTACCGCAAGTCCTGCAGCAATCAAGTAGAGGAAGTGGCAATGCGCCAGGACGGACGGTTTGGTATCCTGCTTTCCCAAGCAGCGCTCTGCTTAGTGCTGATCGCCAGCGCGGTCGACCAGCTGCGCGTGCATGGCGATCTTGCCGACAGCGTCGCGCGCCAGCAGAAGAACAACGAACTGATCGGCAAGATCGATAACCAGCTCGATGCGCTGGCGCGGGGTACGCAGGCGCTGGCTCAGAGTGGCGACGCCAATGCCGCCGCCGTCACCGCCACGCTCGCGGCAAGCGGCGTTCACATCAACGCCGGGTCGGCGCGTCGATAGGCTGGAACCCTGCAGGCGACCCTCTCTCAACCTGCTTTCGGTCGTTGGTATGGCCGGTAATCCGTCCTGTGTGCGTATGGTCACGCTATCGTAAGCTCCTTGACCTATGAATTGCCGGTCACCAGCCGACCGGTACCCTTCGTGCCGCCCCGCTCATTGCGTCTTGCTCCAGGGCGAGAATCGGGGAACAAGCCGGTGCGGAGGTCCGGCATGCCCTTGGACGCAGGTTTGGAAGAGAGTGCCCTCACCCGGTTCGACCATCGTCTGCTCGCCGCCTATTATGACGAGTTTCGCAACATCTCGCGTCGCATACTGAAGAGATCGGGCAGTCAGATCACTATCCAGCCTACCGACTTGGCGCACGAGGCAGCAATGCGTCTGCTCAGAGCCAACAATATTGTCGTCAAGGACGAGACGCATTTTCTCGCGCTCAGCGCTCGCGTGATCCGGACGACGCTAATCGACGAGGTTCGCCGCCGCCGTGCCGCCAAACGTGATGTCGCCCTTGTCACCTGTTGGGACGAGGAGGCCGGCGAAAGGAGCGTTGTCGATTTCGAGGTTTTTGATCGGCTGATCGAGCGGCTGGAGATCATCGACGCCGACGCGGCAACCGTTGTCCATCTGCGCTTTTACGTCGGCCTGACGATGGCGGAGATTGCCGGAGAGCTGGACGTTTCCGAAAGCACTGCGGTGCGCCGCTGGCGGGTAGCGCGCGCGTGGCTGCTGAAGGAATTGAGCGCAGCTGGCTGATGCGGATCGCGCTTGAGCAGCAAGCGCTTCGCCTGTTCAGCGAGCTGCTCGATCGCCCGCTCGAGACGCGGACGGCGTGGCTAGCCACCACTACCCGCGGCAATGCGCCGCTATTGCACGCCGTCACCGCGCTGATCCATGCCGATCGACAATCGGGGGTACTGCCCACCGTGCCGCCGACCAGGAACGATGGCGGGGAAGCCACGCCGCCCGAGAGCGATGCCGACATCGTTCCTGAGCGGCTCGGAAACTATCGATTGGTGACGGTGCTGGGGCAGGGGGGCATGGGCATCGTCTATCTCGGCGAGCGAGCCGACGGCCTGTTCGACCAGCGCGTTGCGGTGAAGCTCATCCGTCGCCAACTCGGCACCCGCGGTGCTGCGGCGTTCGACGCTGAACGGCGGCTGCTCGCACGAATGGAGCATCCCAACATCGCCCGGCTGATCGATGGCGGTGTTGCGGCCGATGGGCGGCCCTGGCTTGCGATCGAACATGTCGCTGGCGTGGCGATTGATGCTGCCGGCCTCGGCCGCCCGCTCGCCCAACGCGTCGGCCTCTTTCTGCAGGCGGCGAGGGCGACGCGGTTCGCTCATGGGCAGCTCGTCGCGCACGGGGATATCAAACCGGCGAACATCCTGGTGACCGGCGACGATCAGGCCAAGCTGCTCGATTTCGGCGTCGCTCGGCTGATCGGCGCGGCCGGTCCCGAAGCGGTGCGCTCGTATACGCCGGGGTTCGCCAGTCCCGAACGAGTGGCGGGCGCGCCGCCAAGCGTTCTGGACGACGTCTTTGCGCTTGGCCGAACCCTGGCGGCGATCGTCGGCGACAGTGCCGATATCGAGCTGACCGCGATGGTGGCGTGCGCGACCGCGTCTGAGGCGCGCCGCTATGCCAGTGTCGAGCTGTTGATCAAAGATCTAGAGAACTGGCTGGAGCGACGTCCCGTTGTCGCGATGGGCGGCGGTAGTGCGTATCGTGCTCGTAAGTTTGTCCAGAGACATCGTTTCGGCGTCATTGCCAGCCTGCTGGCGATCGTCGGGCTGATCGGCGCGGGAATAGTTGCGGAAACCAACCGTCGGCAGGCCGAGCGGGCTCGGACAGTGGAGGCGCTGCGCTTTGCCGATGCTCACCGTACTGCCCATTATCTCATGTTCACCTTGCTCGACCGGCTCGAGCACCGGCCGGGGACGCTACGCTTGCGGACACAGGTTGCCGCCGTCGCGCAGCGCTACCTCGATCGGCTGGCGGCCAGTCCCGGGGCTACTCGTGATGTGCGGCTCGATGTTGCCAAAGGCTATTTGCAGGCAACCGTCACCGCTGGTATGAGCAACTCGCCCAATTTGGGCGACGTTAATCTCGCGATGCATGACCTCGCGAGTGCGCAGGCCATGCTCGCGCGCCTACGCCAGGAAGAGCCGCATTGGCAGGCGCTGGCCGATCCTGTGGGCCGCGCCGCCTCGCTCGAATGCCAGAATCAGCTCTATGGCGCACACGATGCGAGACAGGCGGTGGAAACAGGGCGGCATGGAGTTGCCACCGTTGACTCGATCCTCGACGACCCCGCGGCACGTCGGATCGCTAATTGGTCGACCCGCATCTGCATCGGCGATGCCTTGGTCTGGCTCAATCGCAGCGATCGGGCGATCCGTATCCATCCGGCGAAGGCCGCGGCGAGGTCAGCTGTCTTTCATGAACTCGATGCGGCGGTCGTCGAG
>NZ_CAHJXA010000071.1 GCF_903644135.1 Sphingomonas bacterium
TTCCGAGCGCCGCACCGCCGGCCATGCGAGCGGCACCAGCGCCGACCATGGTGACGCCGGCCGCGCCGATCGCGGTGCCTCCGACGGACCCGGCGCCGAGCTGCGGCGCGCCGGCGACCAACCCTGACGCGATGCCCGGGCCGAAGATGCCAAGCCCGAACAGGGCGAGACTGGCGAGCACGAGGCTCATCGCCTGGCCGATATCGGGCTGCTGGCCGTCCAGCGCGGTGGTGAACTGGGTGAAATAGTTGGAGCCGATGCCGACGATGACGGCGAGGACCATGACCTTGATGCCCGAGCTGACGACGTTGCCCAACACGCGCTCGGCGAGAAAGCTGGTGCGGTTCCACAGCGCGAACGGCACGAGGATGAACCCGGCCAGGCTGGTCAGCTTGAACTCGAGGATCGTCACGAACAGCTGCACGGCGAGGATGAAGAAGGCGATGATGACGATGGCCCACGCGAACAGCAGGATCGCGATCGTCAGGAAATTGTCGAAGAAGGTCGTGATCCCGAGATACTGATGGACCTGCTTAAGCAGCGGCCAGGCAGCGGCGAACCCCGTGCCGGCGAGCCGGCCCGGCCGCAGCAGGTCGGCCGCGGTTAGCGTGCCGCCGCCGGCGGTGAGCCCGGCTTCAGCAAACGAGCGGAAGATGATGTCGGCGAGCGTCGAGAAGCTGTTCAGGATGAACGCGAACGCGCCGATGTAGAGGATCTTCCTGATGAACCGGCCGATGATGTCGCCTTCGCCGCCAAGCGCCCAGAACAGGCCTGCGAGCGTGACGTCGATGCCGATCAGCGTGACGGTTAGGAAATGGACATCGCCGCCCAGCAGCCCGAACCCGCTGTCGATGTAGCGGATGAACGCGGCGAGGAACTGGTCGATGACGTTGAGGTCGTTCACGGTGTCGCTGTCCTGATCAAGCGCGTAAGATGCCGCGGGGGCCCAGCTCGGGGAGCTGCGCCGAGCCCCGCGGCGACGGCGACGGGAGGCGACCGCCGCCGTCAGCCCGGCCGGCCTACTGGGGCGAGTAGGCCGAGCCGGAACCGAGAAACCTGGTGGTGGCGGCGTTTGCGTCGGACTCCGCCTGGATCTGCCGGGCCTGCGCGATCGCCTCGGCGCGATATTGCGCCGCCATCAGGTTCTGGATCTGAAACTGCTGCTTGGCGGTCAGCGCGAGGAGCTGGTTGGTGGCTTGGCCGACCTGGAGCGAACCTTCGGCGCCCTGGCTGCGCGCGACGATGCCGGCGAGCGTCTGCGCGTCCGCCTGCACGTTCTCGGCGACCTGCGCCTGCACCGTCATCGTCTGCTTGAACGCGGCCATCGTCGTGTCCAGCCGCGTCCGTGCTGCGATGACCTGGCGGTCGAGCGTGAGCGCCTGGGTGAAGCTGGTCGGGAACAGCGCACGGAATTGCTGATCGAGATCGGCGACGCGGAACCGGATGCCCTGCGCCTGCCCCATCAGTTGGTCGATCTGCTGGAGCGTCTGACGGATGGCATCGAGCTCAGGGAAGCTGATCGTCGTCAGGTTCTTCGCCTGATTGATCAGGCCCTGCGCCTCGTTCTGCAGCGAGCGGATCTGGTTGTTGATCTGCTGCAGCGTGCGCGCGGCGGTGAGCAGGTTCTGGCTGTAGTTGCTGGGATCGAACACGATGATCGCCTGCGCGGGTGTAGCCGGCAGGGTCAGCGCCAGCGTGCCGGTGGCGGCGACGCCGAGCAGGGCCGCGATGCGGTGGCGGAACAGGGGTCGACGGGTCATGACAGTGTCTCCGGTTGGGGGTTGGGGAAGTCGGCGAGCAGCGACGCGCCCCAGTCCAGGCCGCGCGCTTCGAGAAAGCTGGCGGCGAACTCGGCGGCGCCATGGTCGGCGAGCACCGTGTCGATCCGCTCCTGGTTGTCGGGATCGGACCCGCCGCACAGCGCCAGCGCGATCGGTCCGAGGCCGAGTTCGAACAGCCGGTTCCCGCGCGCGGACTGCAGGTAATAATGCCGCTTGGGCGTCGCGCGCGCGATCAGCTCGATCTGCCGGTCGTTGAGGCCGAACCGCTCATAGGCTTGGCGAGACTGCGGCTCGATCGCGCGATCGTTGGGCAGCAATATGCGTTGTGGGCAGCTCTCGATGATGGCGGGCGCGATACTGCTCCCCGTGATGTCGTCGAGGCTCTGCGTCGCGAACAGCACCGCGACATTCTTCTTGCGCAGCGTCTTCAGCCACTCGCGGATGCGCGCGGCGAACAATGGATCGTCGAGCAGGCTCCAGGCCTCGTCCAGTATCAATAGCGTCGGCCTGCCGTCGAACCGCTGCTCGATCCGGTGGAACAGGTAGGTGAGAACCGGTGCTACGACGCCGTGACGCAGCATGAGCGCCTCGGTCTCGAAGCATTGGACATCGGCATAAGCGAGCCGCTCGGTGGAAGCGTCGAGGAGCCCGCCATAGGCGCCGTCGAGCGTGTAGGGCTCGAGCGCCGTCCGCAGCGCATTGGACTGAAGCAGAAGGCTCAGCCCGGTAAGCGTGCGCTCCTCCGGCGGTGTCGTCGCGAGGTTGCACATCGCGGACCAGATCCGCTCCTTGATCTCGGGGGTGACCGCGACCTTCTCGTGCGCGAGCAGCGCCGCCACCCAGTCGGCAGCCCAGCTGCGTTCACTGTCGTCATCGATGCCGCGCAGCGGCTGGAAGCTGAGCCCGCCGTCGCCGCCATGCTCCGGTTGCGGTCCGAGCGAGTGATGGCTGCCGCCCATGGCCAGCACCGCGGCGCGCGCGGAGAAACCCATGTCGAAGATGATGATCCGGGCGCCGGCGTAGCGGCGGAACTGCATCGCGATCAGCGACAACAGCACCGACTTGCCGGCACCGGTCGGGCCGACCACGAGCATATGCCCGACGTCGCCGACATGCGTGGACAATCGAAACGGCGTTGAGCCCGCGGTCTTCGCCACCAGCAGCGGCGGTGCGCCGAGATGCGCGTTCGATGCCGGTCCCGCCCAGGCGCTCGACAGCGGCATCAGGTGTGCCAGGTTGAGCGTGTGGACCAGTGGCTGGCGGACGTTTGCGTAGACATGGCCGGGCAGTGACGACAGCCACGCCTCGACCGCGTTGACGCCCTCCCGGATGGTCGTGAACCCGAGCCCGTTGACGATGCGCTCGACGGCACGGACCTTGTCCTCGACCCGACCGCGATCTTCGTCGGTGACGGTGATCGTCGTGGTCAGATGACCGAACGACACAAGATCCTGCCCGAGCGCCTGGAGCGCCTGGTCGGCATCGACGACCTTGTTGTCGGCGTCGCTGTCGAGCAGCTGCGCCGGCTGGTTGTACATGACCTCGCGCAGCAGCGCGGTGATCGACTTGCGCTTGTTGAACCACTGCCGGCGCAGCTTCGTCAGCGCCCTGGTCGCCTGCGTCTTGTCGAGCGCGATGAACCGCGTCACCCAGCGGTAGGCGAAATCCTGGTGGTTGAGCGCGTCGAGGATGCCGGGTCGGCTGAGGTTCGGGAAGCCGAGGACGGTGAGCGTGCGGATATGCTGGTCGCCCAGCATCGGCTCGAGGCCGCCGATGAGCGGCGTATCGGCGAGCAGGCCGTCGAGATAGATCGGTGTCTCGGGCAAGGTGATCGGATGCCGCCGCGTCGAGATCGTACCGTGCAGATAGGCGAGCGTCTCCGCCGAACCGAGCGCGCGGACCTCCGGCATGAACGCCGCGAACAGGTCGAGCGCGCGGTCCCGCTCGGCGATAAATCGGGCGAGCGCAGCGCGCCAGTCGCGTCCCTTCTCGGCTTCCGGACGATCGACGAGCGAGCGGCCGGCCGTGTCGCTGCTGTCGGCGGGCGGCAGCCAGGCGAGCGTCAAATGGAAGCGGCTCTCGTAATGCGCGCCGGCCTCTTCGAAGCCCGCCCGCCGCTCGAGATCGACTAGCCACGACGCGGGATCAGGAAAGTCGCTGGCGGGGTAGCCCTGCGCTTCGCTGCGTTCCGCGTCGAAGAACAGCGCCCATCCCGAGTCGAACCGCTTGAGCACGTTGTTGGCGCGCGCGCAGGCGGAGACCAGCTCGGCCTCGGTCGCGCTCTCGAGGTCGGGGCCACGGAACGCCAGCACCGCCAGGAAGCTGCCGTCCTTGTTGAGGACCACGCCCGGCGCGACCAGTGCCGCCCACGGCAGATGGTCGGCGAGGCGATCGGCGTGGGCACGATATTCGCGCAGGTTCAGCACGCGAGATATCCCTTCTGGCGGAGGTGGCGGAGCAGGACGGCCGCGAACTCGGGGTCGCGGCGCGCGGTGAGCGCGGCGAGGCTGTGCCCCGCCGCCCAGAGCACGACGCCCGCGATCCATTGTTGCAGGCCGAGCCCGACCGCGGCGGCGATCGTGCCGTTGACGATCGCCAGCCCCCGCGGCGCGCCGCCGAGCAGGATCGGCGAGTTCAAGGCGCCGTGGATCGGCGCCTCGAAGCCGGCGATATGCTGGCCGCTCATGCGATCAGCGCCCCGCCGCCGAAGCTGAAGAAGCTGAGGAAGAAGCTCGATGCGGCGAACGCGATCGAGAGGCCGAACACGATCTGGATCAGCCGCCGGAACCCGCCCGCGCTTTCGCCGAACGCGAGCGTCAGGCCCGTCGTGATGATGACGATCACCGCGACGATCTTGGCGACCGGGCCCTGCACCGACTCGAGGATCTGCTGGAGTGGCTGCTCCCACGGCATGCCGGTGCCGGCGGCGTCGGCGTGTGTGGCGAGCATGGCCGCCAGGCCGAGGACGGCGCCAGTGAGGAAGGTGCGGCGGCGGGAGGGGAAGCGCAGTGCAAGCATGGTCAGTCTCCTGGGATCGTAGGGCTTGGGGTGATGTCGATGACGGCGTAGCCACCGTCAGGATCGACGCCGACGACGCGCGCGATCGTCTCGACCCGGCGAGCGACGCCGCGGCCGGCGATGAACACGATCATGTCGATGGCGTCCGCGATCAGGCGGCGCGGCACGGTGACCACGCTCTCCTGGACGAGCTGCTCGAGCCGGTAGAGGGCAGACGCGGCGCTGTTGGCGTGGATCGTCGCGATGCCGCCGGGATGGCCCGTGTTCCAGGCCTTCAGCATGTCGAGCGCTTCGGGGCCGCGCACCTCGCCGACGATTATGCGGTCGGGACGCAGGCGCAGCGTCGAGCGAACGAGGTCGGCCATGGTGACCGAGCCGGCGCGGGTCCGCAGCGCCACCGTGTCGGCGGCGGCGCATTGCAGCTCGCGCGTGTCCTCGATCAGGATCACGCGTTCGTTCAGATGTGCCATCTCGGCGAGCAGCGCGTTCGCCAGCGTCGTCTTGCCCGACGACGTGCCGCCCGCGACAAGGATGTTCCGGCGCTCGACCACGGCGAGCGACAGCAGCCGCGCCGCCTCGGCAGACATGATGCCGCCCTCGACATAGTCCATCAGCGTGTGGACGCGGGCGGCGGGCTTGCGGATCGAGAAGCAGGGTGCAGTCGCGACCGGCGGCAGGATGCCTTCGAACCGCTCGCCGGCACCGTCGCCATGCGGCGGCAGCTCGGCGGACACGATCGGCCGGTCGCCATGGACCTCGCCGCGCGCATGCGCGGCGACAAGCCGGATGATCCGCTCGACCTGCGCGGGCTCGAGCCGCACATCGGTATCGACGCAACCCTCCCCGACAATGTCGACGCGGAGTGCTCCGTCCGGGTTGACCATGATCTCGAGGACGCGCTCGTCGCCGAGCGCGGCCGCGATCGCCGGCCCCATCGCGGTCCGCAGCATCGCACGGCGACGTTCGACGGAGAGCGCGCCGGTCATCGGCCCTGCTCCGCATCGAGCGTGATCGCACGGCGGCCGCCGGCGACCTGACGGCTGACCTGCGATACGAAAGCCTCGAAGCGCTTGGCCGCCATCGCGCGGCCTGCCTGGTCGTTCTCGGCGAGCGGCGCGTGGATGGCGAGCTCGTAGCGGACGAACAGCGCCAGCGTCTCGAGAATGACGGTGCCGTCACGCTCGACCCGGCCGAGCGCCGCCGTCATCCGATCAAGCCGGATGCCGAACCGATCGTCGAGCTCGGACGTGCCGCGCCGGTTGAGCCATGCGGCCACCGCATCGGCGAGGATCGCCGACTTGGACGCACCGGGCTTGGCGGCCAATGCCTCCAGCCGATCGCTGAGCGGCTTGGGCAGGAACAGCTGGTGACGGACCTTCGCGGAGCTCATGTCACAGCTCAAGCGCGAGATCGTCGGCGTGGCCGATGCCGGCGTCGATCGCGTAGACGTTGCGCGCGGCGCCGATCGCCTGCGCCTGATCCATCGCGCGCTTGTCAGCGGCGGGGTCGGTATCGTCGTCGCCGAGCCCCAGCGGATCGACAATGACGGGCTCCTGCTCTGCCGGCCGCTCGATCTCGTGGGCGGGATGGCGCGCCTGTTCGAGGCCGCCGGAGTTGACCTCTTCATCCGGCGATGTCTCGAGCGCGCCGAGCCGCGCATCGGTGTCGCAGGTCCGGCCTTGCCAGTCGTCGGGACGCGAGGCGGGGCGATCCGGATAGACGTCGGTCGTCAGCGTGGGCGGCGGCAGCACGCGCTTCGTGAAGGCCGGCTCCTCGAAATAGCGCAGCTTCGCGGCGCGGATCGGCGGCATCCCCGCAATCAGCAACAGCTCGTCGGTGGGCGGCAGCTGCATGACCTCGCCCGGCGTCAGCAGCGCGCGTGCGGTCTCCTGCCGGCTCACCATGACGTGCGCGAGCCAGGGGGCGAGCCGGTGCCCGGCATAGTTGCGCATCGCGCGCTGTTCGGTGGCGGTGCCGAGCGCGTCCGAGATCCGCTTGGCGGTGCGCTCGTCGTTGGTCGCGAACGCGACGCGGACATGGCAGTTGTCGAGGATGGCGTTGTACTCGCCATACGCCTTCTCGATCTGGTTGAGGCTCTGCGCGATCAGAAAGGCGCGCACGCCGTAGCCGGCGAGGAAGGCGAGGCTCGTCTCGAAGAAGTCCAACCGTCCCAGCGCCGGGAACTCATCGAGCATCATCAGCAGCTTGTGCCGGCCGGGCTGGCCCTCGGCGTGGAGATGCTCGGTGAGGCGGCGGCCGATCTGGTTGAGCACGAGGCGGATCAGCGGCTTGGTGCGGCTGATGTCGGACGGCGGCACGACGAGGTAGAGCGACAGCGGCGCCTTGCCCCCGACGAGATCGGCGATCCGCCAGTCGCAGCGCGACGTGACCTCGGCGACGGTCGGATCGCGGTAGAGCCCCAGGAACGACATCGCGGTCGAGAGCACGCCGGACCGTTCATTGTCGGACTTGTTGAGCACCTCGCGCGCGGCGGAGGCGACGACCGGGTGGACGCGCGGCGCGTCGAGTGTGCCGAGATGGTTGGTGCTCATCATCCGGCGGAGCGTCGCGGTGAACGGCCGCTGCGGATCGGACAGGAAGGAGGCGACGCGCGCGAGTGTCTTATCCTCCTCGGCATAGAGGATGTGGAGGATGGCGCCGACCAGCAGCGAGTGGCTGGTCTTCTCCCAATGATTGCGGCGTTCGAGTGCGCCTTCCGGGTCGACGAGGATGTCGGCGATGTTCTGGACGTCGCGCACTTCGTCCGTGCCGCGGCGGACCTCGAGCAACGGGTTGTAGCGCGCCGAGCGGGCGTCGGTCGGGTTGAACAGCAGGCAGTGCGAGAAGCGCTGCCGCCAGCCGGCGGTCAGCTGCCAATTCTCGCCCTTGATGTCGTGGATGACGGCAGAGCCGGACCAACCGAGCAGGGTCGGCACCACGAGCCCGACACCCTTGCCGCTGCGGGTCGGCGCGAACGCCATGATATGCTCGGCGCCGTCATGGCGCAGATAGCGCGCACCGAGCTTGCCGAGGAACACGCCCGCTTCGCCGAACAGGCCCGCTGCTCGCATGTCCCGCTCGGTCGCCCAGCGCGCGGAGCCATAGGTCGTGACGTTGCGCAGCTGGCGCGCCCGCCAAAGCGAGCCGAAGATGGCGGCGCCGCAGCCGGCGAACCCGCTCGCGCCAGCCATGATGCCGGCCTTCGAGAAGATGCGCGGGGCGTAGGCGTCGAAATGATACCACCAGCCAAATAACGCCCAGGGGCGATAGATGGGGCGGCCGAGCACCAGTAGCCACGGCGGGCCTAGTTCCGGCTGGTAGGCGAGTTCCGCTGCCGCCCATTGCGTCGCGAACCAAATGCCCGCGAGCACGAGTCCGAAGACGACGAGGATCTGGCCGATCAGCAGCTTGGTCGGGGTCATGCGGGCCTCCGCCCGCAGCGGAATTAGTCCGCGCCGGCTCGGCCGCTAGAGTCTCGCAACCGGCTCGATTTGATCAGGGCCTCTCCGCGGTCATTGGTGGTCTGTTCGAGGAATCTCAGTGTCGCCCCGGGTTGATTGCGCCTGAGCACTACTTCCGACTCGCTGCATGGGAAGCCGCGCCACCTACATCTTCGGAGGCGGCGTACTCTGGGAGATCACCACAGCGAGACCTCCCACTGGCCGTTGACCCGAGCGAAACCGACGGATCGGTTCTGTGGAGAGGAGCCCTTCTGCAGGACCATCTGCGTCATGCAGTTTACTCCGGCCGTCAGCGTGGCGGGTGCACAGTCGCCGAGGATCAAGGTAGCTTCAGGGAACGTCATAAACCCAACCTTGTGGCGCCGAACCGCGGCCGTCGCCTCGTCCTCGGTCGGTTGGATGAGCACGCTTGGCGCCGACGTGCCAGGGGTCCGGTGGAACCAATATCCGGCTCCGAAGCCGGTCACCAGAGAAACAACAATGATTAATATCAAGGGACTTCTCGTCATGGATGCCTCCAATGCCTCTCATTAGAGGCTGACACTCGCATGGCAATGTGTAAACCTCCTAAGAGTTCTCGCTACCTCCCGAAGCGTATCTCAGTCATTATAGTCTTTCAGTCACAAGGTTGAGTAGATCTTAAGCCGTTGGCCTGCTCTTCTCCGTCTGTGTGCTCGCGCTCCCAGGTTCGGCCCTTGCAGCGCCTTGCTACAGATGGCGCGAACACGTTCTTGGTGCATTATCGCTACAGCACCAACACGCGAACGTGCGACGCCCACGCTACGATAACTACGGAGAACCGGGACGGTAGAAACTTCCTAAAGTCTAGGCCAGTAGAAGGCTGCTGAAGTCGTGCCCGGACGCTCAGGCCACCATGCTGCAGGGCCAAAATTGCTATCATTCAGGCTCGGTTCCGGAACGCATAGCCGAATGCCTCTCTTTCCAAGAGGTTTGGAGACTGACGCCGGGAAAGTACATCGTACCGCAGGCGCCACCGCTTCACCGATATCGGGCAATTTTCCTGAGAGCGCGGGAGAGCTCATCGATCGAATAGGGCTTATGAAGCAACTCGAACCCGTGTGTTCCGGTTTGCGCCAGCACCTCGCTGTAGCCGCTGGTCAAGATGACAGGGATCGCAGGATAGAGTCGGCCGATCTCCTGCCCAAGCTCGATGCCGGACATGCCCGGCATCATGACGTCTGAGAACACCACGTCGAACCGATTCGAGCAGGAAACCAGCTCCGCGAGCGCCTTTGGCCCGTCCATCGCGAGCACGGTGTCGTAGCCGAGCTCGGACAGCGCCTGCGTCGCGAATCTGCCGACATCGACGTTGTCCTCCACAACGAGCACGCAGGCACCTTCTCCTACTGAAAGCGCATCGTCGTTTTCGGTTGCCGTCGGCTGGGCCTTTCCGGCGACCTGAGGAAGGTAGAGCGTGAAGGTCGAGCCGTGACCCTCACGGCTCTCGACGAAGATGTCGCCGCCGGACTGCTTGGCGAACCCGAACACCTGAGACAATCCAAGGCCGGTGCCCTCACCGATGCCCTTGGTAGTGAAGAACGGCTCGAAGATCTGGTCGATCTTGTCGGGCGCAATGCCAGATCCCGTGTCGCTGAGCGCGATCGTCACGAACTTACCCGTCACGGCAGGGTGCCTGCGGATCGAGGGCATGCGGGGCGTCGCGCCGACCGCAATCGTCAGCTCGCCCTCGCCGTGCATGGCGTCGCGCGCATTGACCGCCATGTTGACGATGGCGGTGTCGAACTGGCTCCGGTCGGCGTCGATGTAGCAGGGCTCCTCGGCGAGGCGCACGGCCACCTTTATCCGCGAG
>NZ_CAHJXA010000072.1 GCF_903644135.1 Sphingomonas bacterium
GCGGATCGCCGGGCGGCTGCTGCGCCGGGTGCGCGACTTCGCCGATGTCGCGGGGGAGCCGGTGGTGGACGCACGCGCCGCCGACGCCGCGCTTAACCGGCTGGAGGTCGACGGGCTGGGGCTAGACGCGATGGACCGGCGCTATCTGACGATGATCGCCGACATCTATCGCGGCGGGCCGGTCGGGGTGGAGACGCTTGCCGCTGGCCTCAGCGAGCCACGCGACACGATCGAGGAGGTGATCGAGCCGTTCCTGATTCAGCTTGGCCTCGTCGCCCGCACCGCCCGGGGCCGCTGCCTCAACGCCGGTGGGTGGAAGCATCTGGGGCTCAATCCGCCGGCGGGGAGCCAGGACGGGCTGTTCGAGTAAAGGCCCGCGCCCGACGATTCGCGGCTGCCAGACGATCATTTTCGCCGAGCCTGGGCAGAAAGACTGGCCTGAACGGGCGTTCATCGGCGGCGGGACACCGTTCGTCGGATAAGGTTCCCCAAGGCCTTTTCAGCCCGCCCGGTGCCGCCTAGCCGATCATCACTGTCTCACTGCGGCGGGGGTCGCCCACATCATGATTAAAGCATTCGCAGCGCGTTTTGCGCTGGTGGTTTCGTGCGTCCTGACGATGGCGGCCTTTGCCGCGCCCGCCTCCGCAGCGTTCCTGCAGTGCGCGCCTTATGCGCGTCAGATCTCGGGCATCGACATCCGCGGCAATGCCGACACTTGGTGGAGCCAGGCCGCCGGCCGCTACGAGCGCGGCCATGCCCCCAAAGTCGGCGCGGTGCTCGCCTTTGCTGCCAGCCATCGGATGCGGGTCGGCCATGTGGCGATGGTGTCGAAGGTGGTCAGCGACCGCGAGGTGCTGCTGACCCACGCCAACTGGTCGCGCCCCGGCCGGGTCGAGACCGATGTGCGCGCGGTCGACGTGTCGCCCGCCGGCGACTGGACGATGGTCAAGGTCTGGTACGCGCCGCAGGGCGGCCTCGGCACCAGCGCCTATGCCACCCGCGGCTTCATCTATTCGGGCCGTGCACCCCGCGTCGAGGTCGAGACCCCGGACGCCGTGATCGCCACCGCCGCGTCGGTGTCGATGACCGCCGGGCTGCCGCTGGAGCGCTAATAGAAGGAGCGGGTGGTCAGGCTGCGCGCCGACCCGTCGCACATCCCCAGCCTGACGACGGTGCCGGGTGCCGCCACCGACCAGCTCGCCAACCGGTTGCCGGCGTAATCCACCGGGATCGGCGCGCCGTCGACCGAACAGATGGTGTCGCCGTTGCGCCAGCCGGCCGCTTCCGCCGGGCTGCCGCGCATGACATGGACGACGCGCAGCCGGTCGGTGAGCACCCCCACCAGCAAGCCGCTGGTCGAGCGCAGCGGCGGCGTGCCGGCATCCGCGTTGGCGCTGAGCACCATGCGTCCGGCCTTGGGATCGAGCAGCACGCGGTAATGCTGCAGGAAGCCGGAGCCGATGCGCCCCGCCGCCGCGATCCCCTGCGAGAAGCCGCCCGCGGCCTCGACCCGCACCTCGACCTCGCGCGCGTCGAGATCGCCCAGCATCAGGTCGGGGACGATCGTCAGCGCCGTGACCACCGGACCGGCCAGGCCATAGGCGATCGCGCTGGTCATCGGCCGTGACGCCGGCCCGACGCTGGCCCAGGCGGCTTGCGAGACGGTGATCGCCGAGCCGTCGCCGGTATCGACCACCATCGGCCCGAGGCGTCGGCCGCCGAGCATGATCTCGCTCTGGTAGACGTTGAGCTCCGGCGACAGCCGCAGCGGCGCGACCGCGCCTCCGAACGGCAGCCGGCCAGAGGACAACAAGCGAAAGCGGTGGCCGGCATAGTCTATGTCGATCGCCGCCTCGCCGATCAGGTCGCGGCCGACCAGCAGGTCGACGCCGGCGCTGCCGGTCGCAGTCTCAGGCAGCGCGGCGACGCCGATGCCGCCGCCGGTCCGGGTCAGCCCGCCGACGCTCATGCTGCGTGTCGTCATCCAGCCGATCGGCACCACCCCGCCGATCGCGCTGGCGCTGCCGCCCGGCCGCACCTGCGCCGGGTCGAGCGCCCGCGACCCGCGCGCGATCACCGAAAAGCTGACGCCGGTGTCGAGGATCGCAGTGACGGGCACGCCGTCGAGGGTCATGGCGAAGCGGATCTGGTTGCCGGCGGTGAGCTGAAACGGCACCCAGCGCTGCTCGGTATCTGGCGCGAGCACGGCGTAACCGGGGTCTCGCGCCGGATCGGGATTGGCCGGCGTGGCGGCGATCAACAGAAGGGGGAGGAGAGATCGCATCGACCGTTCGCTCTATCGCGCGAACGTGGCGATGGGAATGCGCGGTGAATTGCCGCGATCGCGATCGGCGACACGCAATGGAGGCTCGACAGCGGTAAAATGCTCGGTCAGTCTTGTGCAACGCACCACGTCCGAGTGCAACAAGGGGGAAAGTCAGATGAAGCGTCGTGAGTTTCTTGTCTCGTCCCTCGCCGGGGTCACCGCGCTTGGCGTTTCCGCCGGAGCGCAGGCGGCCAGCCAGGCCGACCCGCGGCCCGATCCGGCTGCACCGGCAAAGGGCAAGATCCTGATCGCCGGCGGCCGCTACGACACCAAGTGGATCGGCTACATGGCGAAGCTGACCGGCAAGCGCCGGCCCAAGCTGCTGTTCATCGCACCCGCGTCATTTGACCGGCCCGAAGGCGTCGTGCGCTGGTTCGAGAACTGCGCGCCGCTCGACGTCGAGGCGTCGTTCCAGCCGAGCGCGATCGCGACCGCGACCGAGAAGCGCGGCTGGGACGAGATCCTGCTGAGCGTCGACGGCATCGTCGTGTCGGGCGGCAACACGCTCAACCAGCAGGCGATCTGGAAGGCGCACGGCATCGACGCCATCCTACGCCAGGCGTGGGAGCGCGGCATCGTGCTGGGGGGTGCCAGCGCCGGCTCGCTCGCCTGGTTCGAGGAAGGCACGACCGATTCGCGCGCCAAGGAACTCAGCACCGTTCAGTGCCTGGGCTTCATCAAGGGCAGCCATTCGCCACATTACGATGGCGAGAAGAACCGCCGTCCCTTCTACCAGAACGCGGTGGCGACCGGCTTGCTCAAGCCAGGCTATGCCTGCGACAACAATGCCGGCATCTATTTCGAGGGCGGCACGGCCAAGCGCTTCCTGTCCGCGCAGCCGGGCTCGAACGTCTATCGCGTCAGTGCGAGCGGCGGACAGGTGGTCGAGACGATCGTGCCGACCGAGTCCTTCTAGCGCGAGAGGCGGCCGGTCCGGCCGGGCAAACCTAGAGGCACGCCTCCAGATACGCCTGGTCGAAGCCGAACTGCTTGGCCTTTTCCAGCGTATAGGGCCTGAGCCCCATCGCGCGATACTCGCCGATGATCTTGCCGTCGGCGCTCTCGTCGAGATACTCGAACTTGAACAGCTCCTGGGTAACGATCACCGGGCCTTCCATGCCGATCACCTCGGTGACGTTGGTGACGCGGCGCGAGCCGTCACGCAGGCGCTTGACCTGGATGATCAGCTCGACCGAGTCGGCGATCTGGCGGCTGATCGCCTCCTTGGGCACCTTGATGTCGCTCATCATCACCATGTTCTCCATCCGCGCCAGCGCCTCTCTGGGCGAGTTGGCGTGGAGGGTGCACATCGAGCCGTCATGGCCGGTGTTCATCGCCGCGAGCATATCGAAGCATTCGCTGCCGCGAATCTCGCCCAGGATGATGCGGTCGGGGCGCATACGCAGCGCGTTCTTGACGAGGTCGCGGATGCTGATCTCGCCCTGACCCTCCAGGTTGGCGGGGCGCGTCTCCAGCGGCAGCCAGTGCGGCTGCTGCAGGCGAAGCTCGGCAGCGTCCTCGATGGTCAGCACGCGCTCGCCCGGGTCGATCATCTTCGACAGTGCGTTGAGCATCGTCGTCTTGCCCGAGCCGGTACCGCCCGAGATGACGACGTTGAAGCGGCTCGCCCCGGCGATCTTGAGCGCGGTCGCCATCTTCGGGCTCATGCTGCCGAAGCCGGCCATCATGTCGAGCGTGATCGGCTTGGCGGAGAATTTGCGGATCGAGATGGCGGTGCCGCGCAGCGACAGCGGCGGCACGATGACGTTGACGCGGCTGCCGTCCTTGAGGCGGGCGTCGGCGAGCGGGCTGGTCTGGTCGACGCGGCGGCCGACCGAATTGACGATGCGCTGGGCGATCTGGAACAGATGCTCCTCGTCGCGGAACTGAACCTGTGCCAGCTCCAGCTTGCCCTTGCGCTCGACATAGGTCTGGTCGGGGCCGTTGACCATGATGTCGGAAATGTTGGGATCGGCGAGCAGCTCCTCGAGCGGCCCGAGCCCCAGCAGCTCGTCGACCAGCACCTTTTCCAGCGCGAACTGCTCGCGGCGGTTGAGGGTTAGCTTCAGCTCGGCAAGCACCTCGCCGATGATCGGGCGGAACTCCTCGGCCAGCTCGTCCTTGCCCAGCGTCGCCGCCGCCTCGGGATCGACGCGTTCGAGCAGGCGCGGAAGCACCTGTTCCTTGATCTTGTGGATCGACGCCTCGAAGCCCTCGCCGCGGCTGCTGCCGGCGTCGCCGCTGGCGTTCTGGCGATCGGTGAGGCGCGCCATCGCGTCCTGCTGGGGGGCGGCCCCGCCAGCGTCGGGATCGCCGGGCAGCGCCAGGCTGTCGATCGGCGGGAACTGGCCGCCCGGTGCCTCGGCATCGGCGCGCGGAGGCAGGCCGCCCTGCATCGGCCGGGCGACGCCGAACGCCGGCCGTGCCGGTCCCCCTCCCGCTCCGCTGCGACGCCCGAACGCGCTCATGCCGTGATCCTCGGATGCATGGCGGACGGGGTAAGGGGGAAGCCTTGAGATTTGCCTAACCAAGGATGCGGTGGGTTCGCTCCGGCTGCTATCCGCCGTTTTCCCGCGCCAGCAACGCCCGCTTGCGGTCGAGGCCATAGGCGAACCCGCCCAAGCTGCCGTCGCTACGCTTGGCGCGGTGGCAGGGGACCAGCACGACCAACTGGTTGGCTCCGCACGCGCTGCCCGCCGCGCGCACAGCATTGGGGCGGCCGGCGGCGGCGGCGAGCTGGGCATAGGTGCGGGTCTCGCCCGGCGGGATGGTGCGCAGCGCCGCCCACACCGCCTCCTGGAAGGCGGTGCCGCGCACGTCGAGCGGCAGGTCGAGCGCGCGGGTCGGGTCTTCCACGGCGGCCACCACCTGCGCCGCCACGTGGGCGAGCGCAGCGCCGCCTTCCTCGATCGCCGCGTTGGGAAAGCGGGCGGCGAGCGCCTCGCCATCCTCGTCGAAGGACAGCCGGCACAGCCCCTTGTCGGTCGCGGCGACCAGCAGCGGCCCCAGGCTGGTCGCGGCGAGCACCCAGCGGATCGTCTCGCCGGCACCGCCCTTGGCCCAGGCGCTGGGCTTCATCCCCAATCGCCCGGCCGCGTCGGCGTAGAAGCGGCTGGGCGCGGCATAGCCCGCCTCGTACAGGGCGTCGGTAACGGTCTTCTCCCTAGCAAACGTGGGAGACAGGGCATCGGCCATGCGGTCGGCGCGCAGGCCGCGAGCATAGGCGGCCGGGGTGACGCCGGTCGCGCGCACGAACAGCCGGTGGAAGTGGTGCGGCGCATAGCCGACGCGGGCGGCGAGATCGGCCAGCGGCAACGGCTCCGCTGCCGCCTTGATTAACGCGACGGCCTGCGCCACCGCCACATGGTCGCGCGCGAGATCGTCGGGCAGGCAGCGTCGGCACGCGCGCAGCCCGGCCGCCTGTGCCGCACCGGCATCGGCGTAGAAGGCGACATTCTCGCGCCGCGGCCGCCGGGCGGGGCAGCTTGGCCGGCAATAGATGCCGGTGGTGCTCACCCCGACCAGGAAGCGCTCGTCATAGCTCCGGTCGCGTCGCTCGAAGGCAGCCCAGGCAGTGTCGGAGTCGATCAGGTCCGTCATGACCGTCGTTGTAAGCTGCCGCTCGCCGCTTGGCATCCCGTCGCTTGCGGCCAAACACCTTGTCGCCAACGCCGTCCCATGTAAATTTCGGCAATCATCGCCGGAGTCCCTACCATGCCCGACCCGCACCTGCAGAAACATCCGAAGCTGCGCGCCAAGCCGTTCAAGGATCCGGCAAAGGTGCCGCCGGCGATCCAGCTGGCGCTCCGCCAGGCGATGATGACCGAGAAGGTCCCGACGGATCAGTATGACGACCTGCTCTGGATCCTGGCGCAGGAGTCGGAGGGCAATATCGGCATCCACAACGGGCAGGGCTCGACCGCGCGCGGGCTGTTTCAGCTGCTAAAGGCGCAATACCACTTCTACCCCAAGGGCGAGGCATCGTTTGGCAACGCGGTCGAGGAGTGCCAGGGCGGCATCCGTTATATCGTCGCCCGCTTCCATAACGCCGCGGCGGCGCGGAAATTCTGGGAGCGGCACCATTGGTATTGATCCTGCTCGCCGCCGCCGCGTCCGATGCACGGGCAGCGGATTATGCGCGCTATCCCGCCGCGATCGTCCGTCACCTGCGCCCGGTGTCGCCGCCGCTCACCGACGCGCGACTACGCGAGAACCGGACCGCCCTGCGCGCCGCGGCGCGGCAGCGGCCGGATTTCGCCGGTCACTGGGTGTTGGCGACGATCGGCTGCGGTGCCTCGTGCATCCAGCCGGCGGCGCTCGACCGCCTGAC
The DNA here is from genome assembly GCF_903644135.1 of Sphingomonas bacterium. GTDB lineage: Bacteria > Pseudomonadota > Alphaproteobacteria > Sphingomonadales > Sphingomonadaceae > Sphingomonas. The sequence continues at coordinate 6,657 of NZ_CAHJXA010000072.1, forward strand.
CGGGCGAGTCGTCTGGTTTCCTGCCACTTTATGCTGCTGGCCGCTGACAGTCAGCGAGCCGCTGAGCTACCGGATCAACAGCCGTCTGCTGGTCGTCGAGGGCGACCTCAACGAGCAGGAGCCATCCCGCATCCGCCGCTATGTCTTTGACGGCCGCCGCTTCGCGCCCCTACCGGATTGACGGTACGGGCCGCCGCCGGGTTGCATCGGCCGGCACCCGATGCTAACCGCCCGGCCGATCCGTGGGGATGCGCAGGGCTGCGTACCCGCCTTCACGGGTGATCCGTTGATGACGAGGGCGTTGGTTCCGTGGAGATATCCGGCGGTAATGGTGGCAGCAACGCCGGTGGCGGCATCCAGGCCAGCCTTGGCGGCCGTTACGCGCTTGCGCTGTTCGAGCTGGCCCGCGACGCCAAGAGCATCGACCAGGTCGAGGCGAGCCTGTCCACCGTCCGCGATGCGCTCGCCCAGTCCGACGATTTCCGCGCGCTGACCGCCAGCCCGGTCGTGTCGCGGGGCGACGCCGCCAAGGCGGTGCTGGCAAGCGCGACCGAGATGGGGGTCGACGCGACCACCCGCAGCTTCCTGGGCGTCCTTGCCGAGAACCGGCGGCTGGGCCAGCTGCCGGCGATCATCCGCGCCTTCCGCCAGCTCGCCAGCCGCCATCGCGGCGAGGTCAGCGCCGAGGTGACGAGCGCCCACCCGCTGTCCGAGGATCAGGTCGGCGCGCTCAAGCAGCAGCTGCGTCAGCGTGTCGGCCGCGAGGTCGCGGTCGAGTTGGCAGTCGACCCGGCGCTGCTTGGCGGTTTGGTCGTCCGCATCGGCTCCCAGATGATCGATTCGTCGATCCGCACCAGATTGAACGCGCTCGGCAGCGCGATGAAAGGCTAGAAGTAGATGGATATCCGCGCCGCTGAAATCTCCAAGGTCATCAAGGACCAGATCAGCAACTTCGGCAGCGAGGCCGAGGTCAGCGAGACCGGCCAGGTGCTGAGCGTCGGCGACGGCATCGCCCGCATCTACGGTCTCGACAACGTCCAAGCGGGCGAGATGGTCGAGTTCTCCAATGGCGTGCAGGGCATGGCGCTCAACCTCGAAGCCGACAATGTCGGCGTCGTGATCTTCGGCTCGGACGCCGAGATCAAGGAAGGCGATATCGTCAAGCGCACCGGCACCATCGTCGACGTGCCGGTCGGCCGCGGCCTGCTCGGCCGCGTGGTCGACGCGCTCGGCAACCCGATCGACGGCAAGGGTCCGATCGCCAGCGACCAGCGCAGCCGCGTCGAGGTCAAGGCGCCGGGGATCATCCCCAGGCAGTCGGTCAGCGAGCCGATGCAGTCGGGCCTCAAGGCGATCGACGCGCTGGTGCCGGTCGGCCGCGGCCAGCGCGAGCTGATCATCGGCGACCGCCAGACCGGCAAGTCGGCGGTGGCGATCGATACCTTCATCAACCAGAAGGGCGTCAACGCCGGTAGCGACGAGAAGAAGAAGCTCTATTGCGTCTATGTCGCGGTCGGCCAGAAGCGTTCCACCGTGGCGCAGCTGGTCCGCACCCTGACCGAGCAGGGCGCGATGGACTATTCAATCGTCGTCGCCGCCACCGCGTCGGACCCGGCGCCGCTCCAGTTCCTCGCGCCCTATACCGGCACCGCGATGGGCGAGTATTTCCGCGACAACGGGATGCACGCGCTGATCGTGTTCGACGATCTGTCGAAGCAGGCGGTGGCGTATCGCCAGATGTCGCTGCTGCTGCGCCGCCCGCCAGGCCGCGAGGCGTACCCGGGCGACGTGTTCTATCTCCACAGCCGCCTGCTCGAGCGTGCCGCCAAGATGAGCGACGCCAACGGCGGCGGCAGCCTGACGGCGCTGCCGATCATCGAGACGCAGGCGGGCGACGTGTCGGCGTACATCCCCACCAACGTCATCTCGATCACCGACGGCCAGATCTTCCTGGAAACCGACCTGTTCTTCGCCGGCATCCGCCCGGCGATCAACGTCGGCCTGTCCGTGTCGCGCGTCGGCTCGGCGGCGCAGACCAAGGCGATGAAGAAGGTGAGCGGCTCGATCAAGCTGGAGCTGGCGCAGTATCGCGAGATGGCGGCATTCGCGCAGTTCGGCAGCGACCTCGACGCCTCGACCCAGCGGCTGCTGAACCGCGGCGCGCGGCTGACCGAGCTGCTCAAGCAGCCGCAGTTCAACCCGATGCCGTTCGAGGAGCAGACCGCGTCGATCTTCGCAGGGACAAACGGTTATCTCGACAAGGTGAAGGTCGAGGATGTGGTGCGGTTCGAGGCGGCGCTGATAGCCGACCTGCGCGCCAACCACGCCGACGTGCTGGCGCTGATCCGCGACAGCCGCGACCTTGGGGACGAGGCCAAGGGCAAGCTCAAGGGCGCGCTCGACCAGTTTGCGAAGACGTTTGCGTGAACGCAGCGCGAGCTTTAGCGCTGACTGCGCTGGTGGTGTCGCCGTGCGCGTTTGCGTCTCAAGCTAATGCTGCGCAGGCATATGTATTGAGTGATCTGTCTACTTTCCCGTTTGGCCAAGAATGTAGCCAAGAAAATAGTCTTAAGTTAACTGCTTGTGCTGCTTACATCCTCGGAGCGGTGGATGAGTTATCAATGTCGCATGCGATTTGCTTGCCAATGTCTGGCGGAGGGAATTCTCAAAACTTAGCGGTCGTACGTAAGTATCTTCGAGATCACCCCGAAAGCTGGGATCAGCATCCAGCCTATCTTGTTCGATCTGCAATGGTCGCTACCTTCCATGCCGTAAGGTGAACTGAAGTGGCATCCCTCAAAGCCCTGAAGCTCCGCATCGGCTCGGTGAAGTCGACGCAGAAGATCACTAAGGCGATGAAGATGGTCGCCGCCGCCAAGCTGCGCCGCGCGCAGGAGGCGGCGCAGAACGGCCGCCCCTATGCCGAGCGGCTGCAGGGCGTGATGGCGAGCCTGGCGTCGAAGGTGACGGTCAGCGAGTCGTCGCCCAAGCTCCTCGCGGGCACCGGCAAGGATCAGGTCCACCTGCTCGTCGTCGCCACCAGCGAGCGCGGCCTGGCCGGCGCGTTCAACACCAACATCGTCCGCGCCGCGCGCCGCAAGGCAACCGAGTTGGAGGGGCAGGGCAAGACCGTGCGCTTCTATCTCGCCGGCAAGAAGGGCCGCGTGTTGCGCCGTTTCTACCCGACGCAGATCGCCAATGATTACGAGCTGGGCGGCATCAAGTCGGTCGCCTTCGCCGACGCGCAGGGTCTCGCCGCCGACCTGATCGCCCGCTTCGAGGCGGGTGAGTTCGACGTCGCCCACTTGTTCTACGCCAAGTTCGTCTCGGCGCTAGTGCAGGAGCCGACGGGCCAGCAGATCATCCCGGTGCCGATCCCCACCGACGCGGCACCGGCCGGGGG